>JAUYGA010000190.1 GCA_030690755.1 Nanobdellota archaeon | reverse complement strand
GAGCCGCAGCGAAGGGCTCGGTGGGCGAAGAAAGTTCCGCTTTCTTCTTCACCTTCGCCCCGCTGTTGCGGGGCTCGGTTGGTGAAGAAGAGGATTTATCCTCTTTGACTAAGAAATATTTCTTTAATAAGATACTAATCGTTTTCCTGCTATACCCCATTAAAGGTTGGATGTAATGTACTTTAAATTTATCTTCAAAACTTGTAATTTCTGACAAGGAAAGCGCCGGAACTCGATCATTTCTTCGAACACCATCAGCAATTATTTTTGAGTTTTTGGCAACCGCTTCTAGGACTTTTTTATGGATATATTTTATTCCGTTACAGGGACGACCATCTCTTATTGCTATTTCGGCGGCTTCTTCAATAATTTTTTCATCCAATTTTATAACCCTGAAAGAGAATTTTAATTTTTTAGCCGCCTCCTGAGCCTGTTTCCAGTTTTGGAGTATCCCAAAAGTAGCTGTAACTAGTTCTATTTTAAAAATTTTTGCTAAGATAAAAGCAGCCAGACGAAAGCAGCTTCAAAGTGAATTCATGGAAGATTCTGAAAGGGCTGCTTGTGATGAGGTAAGTGCTTCAGATGATGCATTCTCTTTAAAGAATTGGAAAATTGTTCTTGACAATAGGCAGTTTGCAATGCTTCTTGGTAATAGCAGAATTGCTATAACAAAGATCTTGTTTGATGTGAATGAAAAAACAAAGGATGCTTCAATTAAAGTTTCAAAACCATCTAAGCTTCCTGATGCAATGGACGAACTTTTTAAGGAGACTTATCAGTTGCTTAGTATTTCAAAGAAAAATCTTAATGATTCTGATGTTAAGTCAGCTACATTGAAATTCAGAGTTGATAAGACTTGGTTTGATAACAAGCGTGTTTCTCCAAAAGAAATCGTTCTTGCAAGATATAGGAATGGTTGGAAAAATTTGGAAACAGAGCATGTTGGTTTTGATGGGGCTTATCATTATTATGATGCTGTTGCTGATGGCTTTAGTTATTTTGCAATCACAGCAAGAGATTCAAATTATGATCAGAAGAAACCCGAAGCAGATGCAGATAAAGGTGATGCAGATAAGGGTAAAAGCGCAGATAAAGTTTCTGAAAAAAGCGCCGATGAGGATTATAATTCCGATTTGATTGGTGCGAAAGTCAGTAAAAAAGCTGACAAAAAAGAAAAAGATGCCAAAACTAAAAAGGATGATAAGAAAAAGGTTGAGGAACATATTGACGATTCTGATGAAGAGTCAAAACCTAGGTCTGGATTAAAGTTGATTCTTGCATTTTTGTTGATATTCCTTATTTTGCTGTTGTTAGTGTTTTATTCAAGACCCTATTTTAATAACAAGGGCGATGAGACCGGAAATAATGAAACTGCAACTAATAAGACTGAAAATATTGCTGCTTTAAAAAATTTAACTCCTGCACCTGTAGCAATAACTGTTTCAGGTTCTGATGCTGTTTTGAATCAGACTCAAGAATCAGCTGGAGCAAATTTATCTGCAAGGATTAATGATTTCTTTTATGGGATTAGAACAGCATTGGATTCTGCTTTCACTTCTATGTTTAATAGGACCGGTGCAAACAATAGTTCTGTTTCTGAAGCTTATTCGGAGTTAACAGACAATAAAAAGGTTCAAGAGAATCTGACTCCTGAATTGAAAGGTGGCCTAATTGACCCTTCAAAGAACATTCTAAATCTTAGCGTGCCGATTACAGAAGATTTCGAAGATAATGAATCTGAGGAGATTGATGCTATACAGTTGAGGGTTATGGATACAATAGGTTATGTTTATGATAACAATCTAGAGAACTCCTTGAGATACCAAGTTTGGTCTATGAACAACAATAAGGTGGTCAATCTTAATGGGTATGTTGTTGATGAGGATGGGGATAAGCTTAATTTTTCAATTTCAAAGATACAAAATATTAATTCAGAGATTAAGGATTCTAATTTGATTCTTACGCCGGATATGGGTTGGTATGGTATCAGAGATGCTCAGCTTGTTGCTGATGATGGCAGAAACGGTAAACTTAATATCAATATGACTTTGGTTGTAAGTAAGGACCCTATAGCTCAGAAAGAGATGCCTTCATTTTTTGTAAAATTAAAGAATTTTATTGTAACAAATTATCTCTATTTGATAGCTATTTTGATTTTATTGATATTGCTTTTTATCCTTATGAAGAAATTTGGCGGTCAAGATGAGGAAGATGACGACGATGAAGAGGATGACGAAGATAATGCTGATGCTGAGAGCGATGATGATTCAGATCATGGTAAGGTTAGATCCATTTCTAAAAAATCATCAAAAAGGCCAAGATTGCGTGTTGCTGACGCACGTATGGCTAACAATAGGAAAAAATTTCAAAGGACAAAAGTCAGCGTTAAGAAAAAAAGAAGGTAAGGCATTCTGATTATTTTGATTATTAAAAAAGGTTTATTTTATGTACTTTAGTTATTTTCAATTTTTTTGGTCAGTATTGGTTTTTTAATCATTACTGGTTAATGATGGACGTCATAATTACACAATGCATAACCAGTATACATTTGTCTACAAAAGCAAGCCATAAGCTTATAAACTGCCAACCAGATAGGTAATATATTGGTGGTGGTTAGGTAAATAGTTAAGAAAGTCAGGGATAAGGTTTTTTAATGGTTATTTTTGGGGTTTTTAGTTATCAGTGGGTGGTTTAGGTGGTTTTAGCGGTTAATTTTAGTATTTGATTTAGTGGGGTGGTTATTATTTCATACGAAGAATCTATTAAACATGATTATATTGCAGTAAAAGACAATGTATATTTGCACAAGCAGATAGAAAGAAGAAACGGCCTTACATTCATGAGAATGAAGAAAAGACTGGTCTTTCAGATTTAACTGGTTTTTTATTTACTTCTTATTTTATTTTTTTTCTGTTTTTTTTCTAAACTTTAAAAATTTCAAAAGCTATTTAAATAAAGCGTGAATTGTAAAGGTTTGTGATATCATGGCTGTAATAAAACTAAGAAAGAAAAAGAAGTTTTCAATATCAACTTCATCTACAGAGATTCAGCACCTCATAATCTCCTGGCTTTCTATTGCATTGATATTTACAATATTAAATGGTGTCAGCAGGTATGGTTATCTCATTTCGTTTTTCATAGCAGCATTTACTGTAGGCTTAGGTTTTCTGTGCCATGAGGCTGCGCATAAGTTTGTTGCTCAGAAATATGGTTGTTTTGCTGAATTCAGGGCAGATTTTCCTATGTTGATTATTGCTGTTGTTATGGCTGTTTTTTTTGGTTTCACTTTTGTCGCGCCAGGAGCTGTTTGGATTCATGGCAATGTCACAAGGCAGTCTAATGGTAAGATTTCTGCTGCAGGTCCAATAACCAATTTTGTATTAGCCATAATTTTCTTCCTGCTCGCTTTGCTTTTCAGCAATCCTTTCATGATTTATTTTTGCGCGACAGGCATGCTTATCAATACAGTTCTTGGTCTGTTTAATATGATCCCTTTCTGGATTTTTGATGGTTCAAAGATCTGGCGCTGGAGTATTCCTGTATATCTCGTTATGGCTGCCTTTGGTGTTGGCTTAATATTTTTGAGAAAACTTTTGTTTCAGATGATGTAGTTTAAAAGATGCATATAGCCTAAAGCAACGTTATTTCTGGTTAGAAAAAATGCGTTAAATAAATTATTGTTGCCAATATGAAAAAGGTGATTATAAAACTTGCCTGCAGCTTTGTTATTTTTATTTCAAATTCTGGTTTTCTGTCGCCTTTCTTTTTCGCTTCTTGGTGCATTAATATGATTAGGATAAAGCTGAGGCTTCCTGAGATTGCTCCGCTTATGCCTATTATATTGGTAAAGCTCATCAGGTCAAAGACATAAAGGATTAGGTATGATAGTATCGGTATGGAGCTTGTCAAAAACCATGAGTACATTTTATTGATTTTTAAGTCATAATTGTATGTCTCTTTTAGCGCAAATCCTACAGCAATATAAGATGTTGCCATTGTCAGCATTGCAAATAAGCTGCCCAGGATAAGGATTTTATTTCCAAGAACTTTTGCAAGGCCAAGTGTTGATACTTCTGTTGTTTCTTTGCCATTAACACCTATAAATATGAGGGCAAATAGAATATAGACTGCAGTTATTATTGCAAGCCCGGTTATTATTGCTTTTTTGAGTTTTTTCTCTTCTCCAAAAAGTTCTTCTTTCATTTCAGGAATCGCTGCCGAACCCATAAATGCAAAAAGAACAACGCCATAAGGAATAAATATCTGGCTTAGGTCAATTGTTATTAAGTTTTCTGCTTTTATGACAAAGAAGGAAGCAGTGGCTATTATTGCCAGTAATGCCATTTTTATGCCGCTTAGTACAAGTTCTGACTTGCTTAGTGTGTCAAGACCGAAATACAGCATGGCAGTCATCACTATAAAGAATATTGCGCTTAAAACAAATGGTTTGAGTGGGATGATTGCGCTAAGTGTTTCTCCTTCGCCTATAATATATGCGATAAGCGCGCCATAGAAGCCTATTATTAATGATGTGAGCATTAGCACTTTCCCTTTTTTTCCAAGATATTTTTCAGCATATCCTGTTAGTTGATGGTTGCCTTTTGTTCTTAGGCATATTTCTCCTATTGCAAGGTTTACAATTAACATCATGAAAGCAATTACTAGAATTGTTATTATGCCAATTAAAAATCCTGATTGCGCAATAACGTAGGGAATTCCAAGAATACCTGCGCCTATGGTCATTCCTATGAGTGTAGCAATGGCTTCATAAAACTTTATTTTGCTCATTTGCCGATTCTCCTCTTTTTTATAAACAGCTAAATAAAAAATGGGGGTGCTGGGACTTTCTGCCGAACGCTGCACTCTGCGCACTGCGTTCGGCCTTTGAACCCAGGTTAACTGGTATCTTCCTCGACTGAAAATCTAAAAATAATTTTTCAGCGACATACCATTTCTTTCGTCATCGCTTTCGCTCAGAGCTCCATGAATGTTCGACTGGAGCCAGCTGTGATGCCAGGTTACACTACACCCCCTGACGTGTAATCTTACAATATAAAGCGTCTTTTTATATATTTTGCTAATTTGTATGTTTATTTTTGTATTTGTTATGTGTGTTCAATCACTTCTCTAAAAACCAAAGCTGTGGCGTATGCCGCCAATTATGCAAACACTTTCTACCCATCATTCCAGAACCCGACGGAGGTTCCATAAGAGGAGGGTTCTAGTTTATTAAAACAGCAAGTGTTTGCCGGCGGCATGGCGAGAGAATGAGCCAGACACAGCTTTGGTTTTCGAAAGTAAACAGAAACCATCTCAACTTAAGATATGCGTTGTGTTCATAATCTGATTATGTCGCCGGCTTTTGTTTTGGTTTTTGCAATACTGCCATTCTCGCATTCAATGACGTATTTCGCTTTTTTCTGCGGAACATAACAGAGGCAGAATGGCTTTAATGTTGTTGTCTCAACGACTTTTTTATTTTTGTCGAGAAAAAGAACATCTATTGGATAAAAGACAAAGAGCATGTGCAATGCAACAATCTGTTCTTTTTTGAACTCAAAGACTATTGCTTTGTTTTTTATTTTTTTCTGAGAGGAAAACATCAGGCCAAGGGCTTTGTTGAACGGATCCGTATATATTTGTGATTTCTTTGCCAAAATTTTTTGTTTTGTTTTGTTGAAAATCATTTTGTTGCAATTATTTTTTTATAGTAAACTTTTTTCGTTATTGTATTTCGTTTATTTTTTGTTTATATTAATCTTTTGTAAAACCTGAGGTTTTTATTTTTTTGAGCCTTAAAATCATATCTCCGACGACAGATTGCATTTTTTGATTTAATTTTTGTTGGGAGTAACAAAAATGTTCAACTTTTTGGTGGCAACAAAACATGCGAAACATTTATATAGGAGTAATCTAGAGTTATCTTCCAGCGGGTGGATGTGTATATTTGGGATATTTGGCAAGAGATTAACTCTTAGCAAATATTTTGATTATGCTATTCCGATTATTTTCAGTTTAATTAAAAAAGATGGAAGGTGGTAAAATGGACGAAAAGAGGAGTGCTATTAAACGATTATTTAACGCAAAAAATGGCGGCTACTCAAAGCTTATTTTCTTGGTGCTTCTCTCAATTTTCATCATTGCAACTAGCGTGAGCTATGCTCTTGGATGGAGTATTATTTCAATTAATAAGCCAACTACAGGTACCAATATCACTGCTTCTTCATATCTATTTAATGTTACAATTAATGCAACAGAAGAACAGAATGTAACCACTATTAATGTAACTTATTTTACAGGCATCCAATCTTGTTATAATGGCACATTGAATCTTTTCAACACGACTGCAGACATTACTTGTCTTGGTACTTCTTTATATCAGGCTCTAGCCCAACCAGTAACAGTCTATATAACTAATGTGACGGGAGGAATAAATTCTACTTCTGTTCAACAAATAACAATTGATTATACAAATCCGAGCGTTATTGCTTCTGCGACAACCTATCCCCCGGGACAAAATAGTTTCGTAGGCGGAACTTTACCAGCATCATTAAATGCAACCCTTAATGTGAATGTTACAGATAATCTTAATGTTATTACAAGCGTTTCTGCAGTAACGAATAAATGCATCGGCTCTGTTAATTTCCAAAATACAAGTGCGACAAACTGGCGAGCCACATGCATAGTCAATATCTCTGCGACATCAGATGGTGCTAATTCAATACAGATCAATGCAACAGATTATGTTGGCAATTACAATGATTCCATCTCATTGTCAGTCAATGTGGATGAGATTGCTCCAGTTCTTAATGCAATCTGGCTTAATGATACAGATATGTTCTATTCAAACGTTCCTGGTTACAATACAATTAATTTAAGAGTCAATATCACAGATGCAGCTTCAGGCGTAGATAATACAACAATAATTGCTAATTTCACAAGCAACTTTACTGCATGTACTTTGGTTAATATGACTCATCTTGGCGGCGGTATATTTAGCGGTTCATGTAATGTCACCAATGTGACTGCTAACGCAATGGCAGCTATTTTGCCTGTTGTAGGCGGTTTTAGGGATGTAGTTGGAAATAGTCAGGTGGGCCAGCCAAATATGACGACGGCGATTATCAACGGTATGAGTATGCCGCAAGGTCCAGCAGGATGTACTAGATTCGGCCCTTTGACAACTAATTTTAGTACAGTTGGCGATTTTGCCCGTGTAAATTTTATTGTAAACATTCAAGCGAATTTTTCATGTTTAGCTCCGCCTGGCGCGCTTCCTAATGCTACAACTTTTAGAGATGTGATGATATTAAATCTAACATCAGTCAATCTTTCAACTCAAGCGCAAGCAGAAAAACTATCTCTTTTGCAGACTGCATTAAATGTCACATTAATTGCTCCTCATCGGTTCGGAATTGCGAGAATTGATATTAACTCGTCTGCATTTATAGAACTTGATACAAATGCGACAATACAGTTTTTTTATCTTCCATTTACCAGACTTCCAGTTGTAATGGCAGACAATTCAAGCAAGCTTGGTAGTAGTGGTTTTGTTTTAAATGGCTATGATCCTTCCTTGGTAATATCAACAGTTAATTTGACAATAAATGTATTAGGATTCTCAGGCTACAATGTTACTGATAATTCAACACCAATAATAACAGTCAATTCGCCAAAACTTGCAATAAACGATACGGTATTCACAATAAATATCACTGTGAATGGAACAGGAACAGAGCCAAGCAGTATAACAATAGGTCTCGATGGAAATACAAGCACGACTTACTATTATAATACAACATCAAATACTGCAGTTTGCTCAGCAATAGTTCTGGGAAGCGACACATTCAACTGCATCATTTCAACAGGCGGTTCTCCAGGTTCGCATACATTAAACGTAACTGCAGCTGATTATGGTGGAATTGCTGGAAATAACGCAACCTCAAACACTGCATTTTATGTTGATATAACTGCGCCAACAATAACCATTATACTTCCGCAGAATGCTTCAACAATAACTACATCAACAACATTGGTAAATTTTACAGCTACCGATACAATATCGGGAGTTAATACATCTTCAATTAGAGTAAACTTTTCAGGTACTGTTTACACAGCAAGTAATTTGACATGCACAGGAACAACCACATTGACCTGCAATTTAACATCAGCAGCATTGTCTACTGGAAGTTATACATTAATTGTAACTGCAGCAGATAATGCGACAAATTCAGCGACAGCTACAAGCGCATTTACTGTAAGCATAGCAGCGCCTAATGTTACTTCATATACGCCGGCAAGCGGCAGTTTTGTATCAATCGCTTCGGTTCCGTTTAATTTCACTGTAATAGATGCGCTTTATGCAACATTAAATTGCAGCGTGTATGTTAATGGGGTTGTCAATAAGACAAATGCCTCAGTGGTTAATGGAACAACTACCATAATGACATCAACACTCTCAGATGGAGCAAAGACCTGGTATGTGCAATGCTTGAATGCAGGAGGAGCAACAGGAATTTCTGCTAATAAAACCATGACGGTTGATGCAACACCGCCGACAATAAATTTGATGTCCCCTGTAAACGGGTATAACAGCAGTAGCAGCAGTGTAACATTCACGTTTAATTCAACAGACACTACTCAGTGGCCGGATTGTAATTTATATGTTGATAGCAACCAAACTATTTTTAACAGTATTAATATGTCAAGCATAGTAAATATTTCTACAGTTCCTGCTATTGCAGATGGCCCTCATAATTGGAGTGTTGAGTGCTATGATTACAATGGCGGTCCAGATAGTTTAGGCAATGCTGCAGCCAATAATTTCTCAGTAACAAGAACTTTTATTGTTTCAACATCAAAACCAATAATAACATTGACTGCGCCAGCAGCAGGAGCAAATCTTGCAAGCAATACAGTTAGCTTCAATATAACCGCAACAAACCTTGTTTACTCAACACTTAATTGCAGCATTTTGATAAATGGCGCAGTAAATGCGACCAATACATCAGTGAGCAATGCAACAGCTACAATAATAACATCCACAATATCCGATGGTGTTTACAATTGGTCTGCAACATGCAATGATGCAGCAGGACAGACAAATACAACTGTTGCGAGAGCATTAACAGTTGATGCAAATGGTCCTACAATATCATTGGCAGCTCCGGCAAATGGAACAAGCCAAAATACCAGCACGCCGACAATAAATTTCACAATTGCAGATTCTGTTTCTGGCTTGAATAAGTCAACTCTTGCCATTAATATAAGCAATTCCGTCGCAACATATGTTTACACAACATCTGGCTCAGGCGGCTTGAATGCAATTAGTTGCGACGCGTCAAATACGAGCTCAGTATGTATCCTGACATTAAACACTACATCAGATGGCTTGCAGACAATGAACATCAGTGTAAAAGATATGTCTGCTAATCTAAAAACTGCGCAGTCTGTATTTACAATCTCGACAGCTGTTCCAGTAATAACATTGAATGCGCCAGCAGCAGGAGCAAACCTGACAAACAATACAGTGAGATTTGGCATAACTGTTGCCGATATAACATATACATCATTGAATTGCAGCATTTTGATAAATGGCATAGTTAATGCAACAAATGCTTCTGTTGTGAATGGAACAGCAATGAACATTTCATCAAGTATTGCAGATGGCACATATAACTGGTCTGCTCGCTGCACAAATGCGGCAGGACAGACAAATACAACTTCAACAAGATCGTTTACTCTGGATGCAACTGCTCCGACCATAACATTATCTGCGCCTGCAAACGCAACGTATTACAGCGCAAATGCAACGCAGATTGTATTTACCTTGGCTGAAAGTTTAGCTGGATTGAATCTGTCTTCAGTTAATGTCAATATAACTGGTGGCGGTTCGTCTGCAGCATATACAAATACAACTGCAAATTGCTCAGGAACATCAACTTCACAGACTTGCAGCTTCTTGATGACTGCATCAACAAATGATGGGTTGCAGATATTGACAATCTCAGCAATAGACTCATTTGGCAATTCAAGGACAGCTGTCACGCAATTTACCTTGGATAAAACAGCGCCAACCTTAACATTCACTGCGCCATCGCAGGGATCGAACAGAACAACAGCAACAATTAATTTCACTGCTAAAGATCCAATAGCAGGAATTAATGGAACAGATGCTGTAACTGCCACAATAGATGGAAGTGCTGTAACTGTTTCAGGATGTGCCGCAAGCAGTGATGGATTGAATTACACCTGTGTGTTCACACCAACATTGAGCCAAGGGACGAGAACACTAAATGTGACTGCTATCGATAAGGCAGGCAATAGTGTAACTAACGGAATAACCTTCTTGTATGATAATGTAGGTCCTGTTGTTACGATGAGCTCGCCAGCAAGCGGAGCAACATTGACAGTTCCAATAACGCTGGCTTGGAATACAAGTGATGCGACAATCGGGATAATAAGCCAGGTATGGTATATAATTGACAGCGTAACAAATGCTTACGGAGCAATAGCTGGAGCCAACAATGTTACATTATTCAACTTCAGCGCAGGAACGCATACAATCTACATACAGGCAAATGACACACTGAATAATATAGGAAATGCTACTTCAGTGACATTTACAGTAAATGCGCCGGTTAATACCACTGCGGCAGTAGCTTCGATACAAAGCTCATCAGGAAGCTCGCTGTCTTCAGTCAATATAACATTAGCCAATGGCAGCAGCGCTGTGTCAGACTCTATATTCCTTAATACATCGATAAGCATTAGTCTGAATGTCAATATTACAGGAACAGTGCCAATTGTTTCCATGCAGAATATTACTGGAACAAATTTCAATTGGAATGCAACAAATCTGATTATTGTAAATATAACAGACGCAGTTGCAAATGCATCAGTGCAATCATTGGGAGCAACGCCTGTGGCAATAATTTCTGTAAAAAATGCATCCGCCTTTTTGACAGGAGCAACAACTTATGATGCAAGGGTAACATTTAATGCAACAAGCGCTTCATCCTTCAACTACGTATATTACTGCCCAAATACAGGGAATTGTTATGCAACATTGCAGTGCAGTTCTAATGCAGTTCCAGATACAGGAAGCTCAAGACCATGCTATTACACAAATACCACAACAAATGTCACTATAGCTTACCTGAACAGTTTCTCAACAGTTGTTCTTGCTCTGGATAATATAGTGGCGAACATGACAGTAACATCGCCGGATAACAGCACAAGCGGAGGGGATCTTGCGCTTACTTTTACAGTCGGCGAATATATAACAAGCGCATGGATGAGGCTGAATGGAATAAACCAGACAAACTTGTCAAGCCCAACATACACGTCTTTGGGCGGTAACAGCTATAACACAACATACAACCAGTCGCTGACTGCATTTGGAAATCTGTCGAACGGAGTTTTCCCAAATGACAATTATGTGCTGACAATAAATGTTACAGACAGATATAATAACACTGCGCAAGTCAATTACACTTTTAAAGTAAATGACACAGCAGCTCCAAGCATCTCAGTCAGCCCGGCAAATGCAAGCAGTTATTCAAGCACAGCATCAACATATAGCTTGACTGTTACAGCAACATCACTTGAATATGTAAATGCAACATATTCGTTTAATGGGGCAAACTGGACAATAGCAGGAAATACATTTACAAAGACGCCAAGCTTTGCTGTGACACTAATCATTGGAACGAACAATCTGACAATAAACGCAACAGACGAGCATGGCAATACGAATACAACAACACTTGTTTACACCTACAGTCAAACCTCTGCTACAACCACAACTACCACGACCACATCAACTAGTATAAGTAACGTTGATGTCGGTCAAATAGCAACAACTTTACCTTCTGTGAAGATGTCCTATTCATTAGGAACTGTTCTTCCAGGTGTGGAAAGAGTTTTGATAGTTAATTTGAAGGAAGTTGCATTGACAAGTGTTGCTTTGGATGTTAATACTGAAGCAAAGAATGTTGAGCTTACAGTTGAAAAGCTTGTTTCGTCACCTTCAGATATTGCAAGACCAGCATTGAACAACATTTTCATGTATCTTGCATTGACACCTAAGAATTTGCCAGCCAGTTCGCTTAATAAAGCAGATATTAAGTTTAAAGTAACAAAGGCCTGGCTTACAGAGAACAAGCTATTGCAGGGAAATGTTGTTTTGTTGAGATATGCGGGCGGTAAGTGGAATGAGTTGCCAACAACTTTGTTGACAGCAGGAGATTCTGACATTGAATATAAGGCAACAACTCCAGGTTTCAGTTACTTTGCAATTGGAGCAAAACCAACACCTGTTGCGGGGGAAATAACTCCAGTGAAAGATGTTGAAACAAAACCAACAACAGAGCAGCCTCCAGTAACTAAAGAAGAAACAAAAACAGAAGAAAAAGCTCCTACACAGTCAAAATCAACAATGATTTGGTTGGTTGCAATTATTGTATTGATTGCAGGAGTTGGAGGTTATTTCATATATAGCCAAATGGGTAAGAAAAGGAAATAAATTTTTCTTTTTTTTCTTTTTTTTATTGTTTTAAATAGCGCATATCCTATTTCTCTTTTTTTGTTTAGAAGAAGAGCTTTAGCTTCATGTTCTGATGCATTGCGAGTATTCATTCAAAAATAATGCTTGCATAACTCACAGAAGATCCAAAACTATTAACAATATCGGATGAGGTATAGTACTTGAGCAGTTCAACTTTGTTTTCTTTTTTGTCATAGAGATTGTTGATTATATTGATCAGAAGCGCTATTGGCATTGCTCCGCATATTGTTGCATTTGTCTTTTCGATATAGCTAAGAAATCCTTTTGAATCCTTCTTTTTAATGAAATTTATTGCGCCTGAGTCAAGCTCTTTAAGTTTTTCTTTGCTTTCCGGGCCTGGCATGAATGGAACATAGCCATAGTTAAAGCCAAAATGTGTGAAGTCAGAACTTGTGATTATCAATATCTTTTTTCCGGTTTTTTCATATTGTTTGATTGCTTCAGCAATAGCTTTTCCAAGCTTTTCTAAGTCTTTGTCTGCAGAAACAAGCAGGGTTGCTATCTCTATTTTTTTGTTGAGCTTGCTGATGAATTGCAGAAATGGTATTTGGACTTCAATTGAGTGTTCATACTTGTTTGCCAGATTATTTACTGGGATATCGCATTTTTCTGAGACAAATTTTACGAATTCTCTGTCTGTTTTTGCGATTCCAAGAGGTGTTTCATAATCTTGGTCGCAGAAGCAAGTGTTGTTGCTTGAATGGTTTGTGCCGAGTATGAGAAAGATATCAGGAAGTTTTGATTCACTTATTGCCTTGTAGGCATGCGCAGCAGCTGGTCCAGAAAACATATAACCTGCATGTGGGACAATTGCTGCCCTAATCTGCTTCTTTTGCTTTTTATCTGCGGTTTTGTTTTCAGGCAATTTTCCTGGTCCGAATTTTGAAAGAAATGCTTCTTTTATCTGATTTTCAAGCTCTTCTTTATCTGTTGAATAGAACTGTCCGGCGACAGCAGGTTTTCTTATGCTTCTTTGTAGGTTTGTCATTTTCTGGATTTTTGGAGTTATCTGTTTTTTCTCATGTTTGCATAAAGCGCGATTATGGCAGATAATATTGCTAGCAGGATAGCGATATTGATTATGGATGTCATAGGTATGTTTGGCATTTTAAATGCTTTGTTAATTTTTTTATCGTCGCTGTTTTTGTTTATTTTGGTTTTATCAGGGCTTGTATTTAGCGCGCCTTGTTCTGGTTGTGTATTGGTTAAATTGGCAGTTGCAGTATTGCTTTCTATGGTTCGGCTGGTATCTGATATTGTTATGCCTGTGTTTGCAGAAAGCGCAACGTTCTCTAGCTTTCCTGTTTTTAGATTGAAATACGCTTTTTTGTCTGCTTTAAATTCTTCTTCAAATTCGCTTTTGAAAACAGCGGTTGTTTCAATTTCTATTTCTGCCTGTGTAGAACCATCAGATCTTTCACTGTTCAGATCTGTTATATTGATGCTTTTTGCAATTAGATTTCCGCCAGGATCTAGTTTTGGTGATGACGCAGAATATTGTTTTTTGCTTTCAGAATTTGTGGTTGTTATGTTCACTTCTATGTCTTTGAAGGCCATCCAGCCAGGATTTTCCAGGCTTATGTCTATCTGATTGCCTCTTTTGAATATAAGAACGTAAGGTATTGAATTTTGTGAATCAACAAAGGTATTTTTGTTGAAAATGAGCTCTGATCCAGAATCTTGAGCTTTTGCATATACTTGAAAATTGTGTTTCCCGCTTTTTGTTGCTTTTAGTCTGATAAATAAATTTGTTGGCCTGGTGTTGTCTACACTTCCGCTCCATGTGAGCTGACTTTTATTTACAAAAACCCCTTCGTTTTTGTATTTCAGGTCATTGCTTTTGTCCAGAATGATAAATCCTTCATCTAATTTGATTTCCAAAGGGTTTGTTATTATGTCTGATTCCTTTCCATAGTTAGTCAATGATATGTTATAAAAGAATTCATCTCCGACATTTATTGTTTTTTTTGATAATGTTGCATTTAAAACAAATGTTGCGTTTCTTACGAAGATTGTGAATTCAGACGGTTCTTGGTACTCTTTTATGTATTCGCCGTTCCAGTATATTAAAAGAGCGCGATCTTTTGCATTTTCTGTTTTAACGCCTCTAATTGTCGCTTCGCATGTTTTTTCTTGGTCTGGGAGTATTGTTCCAAACCAAGTCATGTTTTTTTTGCCAGATATTTTGCAGCCTTCGCCAGACACTTCTTCTAAATCGATAGCATCTTTGTAAATGTCAGTGAGGCTGAAATTTTCTGCCGGCCTTGTTCCTATATTCTTGAATCTGAATGTTATCTTTGCTTTTTCTCCAGGCTTGATTGAGCTATCAGCATCATCTATTGTTTTTGTCAATATGACTGATGCAGGCTCGATATAAACTCGGGTTTTTGCTTTGTTCACAGGCCCATAAGAATATTTTTCTGATGACTCATTTGTGTTGAAAAAACCGAATTCAAGGCCTTCAAAGCATACGATCCAATAATCTTTAGATTCGCAGCTGTTATTGTTCACGCTTATCATGGGGCCGTTTTGGATTCGGACAACGATGTTCTGTTCTGTAGTATCTAGATTTAAGGTTATATTTTTTCCAAATGTAGTTTTCGCAGTCTGTTGGTTGTACAAAGCGTTATTGTATACTTCTTCCTTGTAATATGCGTGCACAGTATCTATCATCAACACTAATGAAATTAAACTTAGAAAAATCAGAGTGTATTTTTTTAACGACATTTTTTTGTAACTGCTAATTATGCTTGTTTATTCTTCTTACTTGTATAATCAGCGTTTTTTCAATTCCGATTTTTGTATTTTTGAAAGAAATTCGAAACCACTGTTTGTTATCTTGAATTGCACAGGCATTTTTTCGTGGTCTGTTGATCGCATCTTTGTTATTCTTGCGTATCTTTCCCCTGCTGATATGTAAAATTTTATCGCTCCGTCGACGACAAATTCTTCGACACCAAATCGAGATAGTTCTCCGCAATCATGGTCGCTTATTCCAGGTATTTCGCTTGTTATCAGTCCAGTGCAATTTAGTTTTTTCAGCAGGCTTACTAATGAATATAGTTCTTTTCTTACTTCGAATTCGTCTTCAAGCCCCATCACCATAGCTGAGCTTGAATCAATTACTATTCTTGTCGCGCCCATTGTTGTTATTTCGTTGACAAGTTTAATGTCAAAGTTTGTGACTTCATAAGGGAAGTAGTATGCGAATTTCATCTGCTCTTTTTCTTCATATTTGCTGAAATCAAGGCCGATTTTTGCCCCATCATTTCTTAGGTCTTCCAGATTTTCTTCAAAACTTATGTAGATGCATTTTTCCCCATTTTTCAGGGCATTATGCATGAACTCTAGGCAGAACAGGCTTTTTCCAGTTCCTGCATTTCCTGATACCAGGTAGCTTGCATTATTCAGCAGTCCCCCGTCGCATAGTTTGTCAAACCCTTTGAGGTTTGTTGCTATCCTTTTATCATTGCCGGTTGTTCGTTTTTTTGTTTTTTTGATGTTGATAAAGATTTTATATTTACATTATTTTACATTAGTTTTTTTTGTTT
>JAUYGA010000205.1 GCA_030690755.1 Nanobdellota archaeon | reverse complement strand
TCAAGCTTTACAGGGCAGGAAAGAAAGCCTTTGACTTGTTTGAATCAGGCATACATGAGATTCACAAAATCCCTGAAGACTATAAATTGTCAGAACATCAACAGATACAGAAAGACTGCGCTGTTAGCGGAAAACCATTTATTGCAAAAGAAGCAATTAAGCATTTTCTTAAAACTTTGAAATATCCTCTTTATTATCTTGATTTTGAGACATATAATACTGCCGTTCCGCTTTATGACGGCGTTAAACCATACCAGCAGATACCATTCCAGTTTTCTTTGCATATTGTTGATTCTGAAAAAACAAAATCAAAACATGTTTCCTTCCTTGCTTCAGGAGATAAAGACCCTAGAAAGGAATTCATCAAGATTTTAAAGGCAAGCATCGCTGATGACGGGACTATTGTCGCCTATAATGATTCGTTTGAAAAAAGAATACTCAAGGAAGTAGGAGATGCTTTTCCAGAATATAAGAAATGGATAGATACTGCAATAGACAGGATGGTTGATCTGCTTGACCCTTTCAGAGGATTCATGTATTACAATCCAAAACAGAAGGGCAGCGCATCGCTAAAAGAAGTTTTGCCGGCCCTGACTGGAAAAGACTATTCAGGAATGGAAATAGCAGAAGGCGGAATGGCAAGTTTAAGATATTTATTTATAACTCACGGCTCATTCGACGGCAAAAAGGCCACACAAGAAGAAGTCAAACAAGTCCGAGAGGCCTTAGAGAAATATTGTTGTTTGGATACAGAAGGCATGGTTTGGATTGTTGATGAACTGAACAAGTTAATTAAGTAAGAAAGTTTTTAAAGTTTTAAATATCTATTAGATAAAATGGACCATAAAACAAACGTAAAAGATTTGAAAGATAAAGTAAAGAAGTTCTGCGAGGATAGAGACTGGGATCAATATCATAACGCAAAAGACCTAGCTATAGGCATAATAACTGAATCTTCTGAACTATTAGAACATTTCAGGTTTAAATCCGAAAAACAAGTTGAAGAAATGATGAAAGACCCAAAAAAGCGACAAGAAATTTCTGATGAAATGGCTGATGTTTTATATTTCCTCTTAAGACTGTCACAAAAATATGATATCGACCTGACAAAAGCATTAGACGAAAAAATGAAGAAAAATAACGAGAAATATCCTGTTGAAAAAGCCAAAGGGTTAAATAAAAAATACAATGAGTTGTGAAAATGTTAAATAGAATACTTATTTATGACGCACCGCAAAAACAATTTTTTAGAGATGTATTAGTCAATAAATTTGCGGATGCATTGCAAGAAAACTTTTTTAAGTCATATGGCCGAAAAGCAGGAGATTCTGAATATAATTCTTGGATAGATACAGGAAAAGTAATTAAAAATTTAATCGAACTAGGAGATTTAGAAAATATTTATGTTTCATTCGAGTATCAAGTACCTTATACTCAAAAGAGAATTGATTGTTTATTATTTGGTAAAAACAAAAAAGGAAAAGGCATTGTGATACATATTGAGATGAAACAATGGAAAGAAGTAGAGGCTTTAGAATGCGAGGGAAATTTTGTTGAAACATACACGGGAGGAGATAAAAGAAAAGTCGCACACCCATCACAACAAGTTCAAGGTTATCACAATTATCTAATGGGTTTTGTAGAAATATTTGAAGAAGATGAGATAAATTTATTTGGTTATGCTTATTGCCCGAATTACGATAAAAAAGAAGGAAAAGGATTATTCGATCCTAAGTATAAAGAACTGGTGGATAAATTTCCAATCTACACTAAAAGAGACATAGAAAAATTAGCTGATAGATTAAAAGAACTGCTCAGCAAAGATGACGGGTTTGATATATTCAATAAGTTCATGGAATCTCCTGTGAGACCTTCAAGGAAACTATTAGATAGCGCATCAAAAGTCATCAAGAAAGAATCTGACTTTAATTTACTCGATGATCAGATATATGCAAGAAATGTTATCATTGATAAAATAAAAAAGGCAGAAACGAAAAATGAAAATAGCACAGTTATCGTAAAAGGCGGACCAGGCACAGGCAAAACTGTGATTGCCCTTCACATTTTGGCAGAATTTGCAGGCCATAAGGATAAGAAATATAGGATTTTCTTTTCATCAAGATCGAAGCCCTTAATTGAAGCAATAAAATACAAGATGGAAAGAGGGCAAAAAGCAGGAGAAGTCAATGCAAAAATACTTTTTACAAGTTTAGATCCTTACGCTCCAACAAGAGTGGGTGAAGGCTATCTGGATATTCTTATTGTTGACGAAGCTCATAGAATAGGAGAAAAATCTGACCATAGATTTACGAAAAAAGAACATAGAACAGCTATGCCGCAGGTTGAACAGTTGATAAGATGCGCAAAAACGTCCATCTTTTTTATTGATGACAGACAGGTTATAAGAGGGGCAGAAGTAGGAAATACACATTTAATTGAAAAAGCTGCAAAGAAATTGGGAAGAAGTATTGAAGAGGTTGAATTAATTTCACAATTCAGATGTAATGGATCTGATAATTATTTGGATTGGTTAGAATCAGTTTTAGGTTACACAAATGAAAAGAAAATCTTAACAAAAGAAGATAATTTTGACTTTAAAATTATTGATTCTCCGGAAAAGCTTTATGAAATAATAAAAGAAAAAAATTCTTTGCAAAAAATGAGCGCAAGACTTGTTGCAGGTTATTGTTGGTCTTGGTCTACAAAATTAGACGATCGTGGGCGGTTAGCAAAAGATGTTAAAATTGGGAACTTTGAAATGCCCTGGGAAACTCATGGCAATATCAAAGCGCCTGAAGGATATGTCAAATGGTATGAATGGGCTTATAAGCCGGAAGGCATCAAGCAAGTAGGCTGTGTTTATACAGCGCAAGGGTTTGAGTTTGATTATATAGGTGTAATAGTGGGTCCGGACTTAAAATATGACAAGGAAAAGGATTGTTTGATTGCTAATCGCGAAGGAACAAAAGACCCAGTTTTAAAAAGAAGCAAAGAAAAGTTTGACGAATATGTAAAAAACATTTATCGAGTTCTCATGTCTAGAGGCATGAAAGGTTGTTATGTTTATTTCGTTGACAAAGAAGTTGAACAATTTTTTAAATCAAGAATAAATCAATCTGGTTAAGTATAATATTCTTTCAATAGTTTAGCTCCTTTTTTAGAATTGAATACTACAAATTCTATTTTTCTTTTCTTAGGATTAACTTTTCTAAATTCTCTTAACCTAAAATCTAAAGTATACCCTTTAAACATTTCTAATCTTGTTGGATTTTTGCTTTTTTCCATACCACCAATAGAGATTTTATTCTTAATATGCTTTGCGGTGATTTTTTCGGAAGAATCACGGAGGTTACGGAAAGCTTTCGAATTTCCACTCGCCACTCGCCAACCACCCTGAAAACATTTAAATAACCCCCTCACATTTTTAATTAAAATGGAAATCGAACCTCACTCTACCCTAAAAAATAGAACACTTGGTCTTTATTATAAAATTTGTATACAGGTTATAAAGAAACGTGATAAATTTTACTATGTGGACCTTTTCGCAAGCGATGGCGAGAGCATATGCAAGGATACAGACAACAAAGTTTGGCAGGCTCCTTTCATAACTCAATTTTTAGAAACGGCAAAAAAAGGTCAAATTGATTTAGTT
Organism: Nanobdellota archaeon; assembly: GCA_030690755.1. Taxonomy (GTDB): domain Archaea; phylum Nanobdellota; class Nanobdellia; order Woesearchaeales; family JAUYGA01; genus JAUYGA01. The sequence goes on along the minus strand of JAUYGA010000205.1, from coordinate 1,800 downwards.
TGTTATTTTAATGATTTGGATTCTGAAAAATGTGAAAAATTAAAAAACAATTTAAAAGCATATGACAAATTTGTTAAAAAAATAACGAATGAAGATGCAAATAAAGTTTATAAAGAATTTTTAAAAGAGATACCTAAAGACGAATGGAGCATTTTCTTTTTAGACCCTTTTAAGCATAGCGATTTGGACTTTGAAACAATTAAAAGCATATCTGAATGGTCTGCCTATGATGAAAGAAGCAAAAGTACGAGAAGACCGGAATTAATAATTAATTTGATGACTTACACTATGCAAAGAAATGCGCGAATTAATAAACCAAATGTTATGAAAGCAGTAGGGGGCGGAGATTGGATAGACTTAGTGGAGAACAAAACAACTGATGAAAAGACTTATGAAATTTTACATGATTCTTTTATAAAAAATCTTGAAAGTCTTGGTTACTTTACTACCTCAATCGAGATAAGACAAACTCCTCCTTTAAATAGCGTGCTATATTATCTAATTTTTGCATCCAGCATACCGCAGGCTCATGAAATACAAGAGAGATTTAAGAAGGATATTTTAGTATATCAAAAAAAATGGAGCCAGCAAAATTATCGATTGAAATTAATAAGTAAAGTAACCAAGCAAGGGATGAAGCCATTGTCGGATTACGGTAAATAAGTTTAAATAGAAGTGATACGGGTATATATAAAAAGAGGGCCTATGTTGAAAAAGATTAAACGAAAGAGTTTGTTGTATAAAAGCGGGGTCGAATACGCTGATTTCTGTTTGAATCATGTTGAAGGATGCAGTCATGGTTGTAATTTTCCTTGTTATGCTTTCCAGATGTCCAGAAGGTTTGGCAAATCAAAAACATATGAGGATTGGATTAAGCCAAAGTTAGTTGAAAATGCTTTAGAGCTGCTGGACAAAGAAATCCCGAAATATAAAGACCAGATAAACTTTGTTCATCTCTGCTTTATGACTGACCCCTTTATGTATAAACAAAAAGAAGTCCAAGATATGACACTTAAAATAATTGAGAAATTAAATAAAAATAATATCAGATGCACAGTTTTAACAAAAGGAATTTATCCAAAAGCATTAACCAACACAGACAAATACAAAACAATCAATGAATATGGCATCACACTAGTATCTCTTAATGATAAATTTAAAAAAGATTTTGAAGCATATTCTGCTCCTTATTCAGAACGAATTAAAGCTTTAGAACATCTGCATAATAAAGGACTAAGAACCTGGGTAAGCATGGAACCCTACCCTACGCCTAATCTTGATAACGACCAAAATTTAAAGAAATTACTTAACAAAATCAAGTTTGTAGATAAGATTATTTTTGGGAAATTAAATTATAATGTAGTAAGTTCTCAATTCAAAGATAATGCTGAATTTTATGAAAATTGCGCTAACCAAGTTATAAAATTCTGTGAATTAAATGATATTAAATATCATATTAAGTTTGGAACAAAAAAAGAGTTTAATAAAGAAACAGCAGTTATGTTTAATAAAGTTTGTAACGCCCCTATTTCTATCTAAAAACACATAAAAAAAATAACTTTCCGCTTATGTTTTCACTGCGCCGCCACCAACTCATTCATCAAATGCGTCGAAAGCATGTTTTTCATACAGCCTTCAGTGATCTTTTTTTCATTCCCATCTTTTCATATCTTTTCTCATTTCTGCGATTCTTTTCAGGCCTTTTTTTGTTTTTATTTTGTTGCATCCTCTGCAGAGTGTCTGAAGAATTTTCATGATGCATCTCCGCCGAGGAAAACAGGGACAATTTTTTCTTCCGCG
>JAUYGA010000188.1 GCA_030690755.1 Nanobdellota archaeon | reverse complement strand
AAGCTCTGAATATAAAAAGATTTTAGATAAAAAAGAGTCTTTAGAATATAGCATGAGTGATGAAATAAAGAGGCAAGTTGATAAAGAGATTGATTTTGTAATATCAAAACTACAAACGCATAAATATAGAAAAAACTTTTTAGACAACATTGGGAACTATGACAATTATTTAAAAGCTTCAGGTCTTCTTGATGAACTAGGCGGCTCTCTTATTGTATGGGATGAGTGCCAAAACGATTTAGAAGAGAATGATCCTATTTGGATACGCTTCTTTTCTTATCATCGACATTTTGAAATTGACATGATACTAATCACTCAAGATTTGAGCCTTATTCATAGAAAATATAAAGCTTTTATGGATAAGTTTTATTTCGGTCAAAACGCTGCTAAACGCTTTATGTCTAAAACTCTACGCTATAAAGTTTATTGTGATTCTAAAGAGTATAAAAAATTCTACATAGAAACCATATCTTTAAAAATGGTAAAAGAAATCCATGACTTTTATGACTCCGGTTCTTATGAGGTTGGGAAATCTCAACTAAAAAAACTTCTGTTCATCCCTGTAGTAATTATTATCGCTTTATATATCGGCGTTTCCAAATTTTTAGAGCCTCCGGAACAATCAAAACAAGATACAAATACTACAGTTGCAGCAGCAGCTCCATCATCTCAAAACATTCAAAATAATCAACAAATGCAAGAACAAACAGAAAATGAAGAGATAGAAAAATTCAAAGAGGATAATGTAATTATTGAACTTTCTTGTAATAACAAATACTGCTTTATTTTCAACAGTCGCTTCAATATTCCTACTGCTGCAATCAATGCTTTTGTAGCAGGTTATGATGGCGAAATTCTTTATAAAAATTCAGTCAGCAAAAGCATACAAACTATTTTTGTTTCAATCCCTCAAAACAGATATGAAGATTTAGCTAAATTTGAAATTAAATCTTCTAAAGATGAGTTCGGCGGTGGAAAGTATAAAAAAGAGGATTCATTTTCTGAAACATTAAATCCAAAAAAAGAGGTAAACAACCATGCAACCAATCAAAAGAATAATAATATCGCTCCTGTTCCTGCTTTCCCTAGCAAATAGCGGTGATTTCTTAGAGTTATCATTAAGCGATTTTATCCGCTTTGTATCATCAGAAACAAATGAGAATTACATTGTAGACGAATCAGTCAATAAAAAAATATCTGTCTTTTTACCGACTGATTATCAAAGTGTTGATGCTAAAAAGATACTTAATGAGTTTCTGATTAACAATACGTTGATTTTAAAAAAAACAGGTACTATAAACTATATTACCATTGAAAATAAAGACTCTCTATTTTTTTACAATTCTAAATTTCTATCTCCTCAACAGATAATCGCAACACTCAATAAAAACTTTCCTGATATCCGGTTTATCAATGTAAATAAAAAAATCATTTATGAAACAACTAAAAAAGAGTCTGAAAAAATCAACTATTTTATAAACATGATTGATGTTCCTGTGCCGCAAAAGAATCTTAAAATCAATCTTATCTATTTCAATAATGATGATTTGAGAGAGTTTGGAGTCAATTTTGATGCAAGAGTCGGTTCTTCAGAAAATAATGTTCAATTTAAAAGTTTTCTCTCAAACCTTGTTTTAAATCAATCAATTTCTAAAATATCAAACAGTTCTCTTGTAAATGTTTACTTTTCTGATTTGCAAAAAAATGGTTTAGTAGATTTTAAATTTTCTCCTATTGTGACTCTTACAGATGGAAAAGATACTGTTTTTGATATTGTAAAAAATATACCTTACTTAAATCAAACTAGAGAGAGCAGCAGCACAATAGATTCGGTAAACAACTCTTATGCTTATAAAGATGTCGGTACTCAAATAAATATTACTAAGGTCTCCATGGTGGAAGATGATATTTACTTTCAACTTGATTTAGTTTATGAAACTATTACTGAATCATCTCCTACACCCTCTACAAGCAAAAGAAAGGTATCAAACTATATCAAGCTAAGCAAAAACGAATCTATGCTCTTAAGCGGTCTTACATCCTCCGAAATAATGCAAAATAATATTGAAGTACCTATGCTTTCAAAAATACCTTATTTAGGAGAAATCTTTAAATACAACTACAACTCTAAGAAAAACGAAACCTTTGCTATTTATATTGAAAATGTAGATGACGAGGCTAACCTCTCTCAAAAGGGGTACCCGCTTCAGCGGGGAAATTGAGAGAGGCGAAGCCTCCCTCTTGGCTATCTATAAAAAGTTATCGGACACGATTAAAAAATTTAAACTAGGAAGTGACTAAGTGACAAATTACGGTTTAACCAAACAACAAATCAAAAAAGCCAATGATAAACTTGTTTTTAACAAAAAATTTATGACTGACAACGGCATACATCTTGATAATAAAATCATTCCTTTTTCTGATTTTGTAGCAAATAGCTACATGAATGCAGATAGATACATTGCAGAGCTTCAGCATAGGGCTTGGAGTATTTTCGATTACTCAAAAGAGAGAGATTTAAAAAATGTTTTCATAACTCTTACTCTTCCCTCGGTTTGGCATCCTAAAAAGACTTATAAAGGTCGTTTAATTACAAATAAAGCGTTTGCAGGTCGCAAATATATAACTACAATCAATAAAATTAAGTTTTTTAATTGCAAAGTAATTCAAAGAATACCTTTTATTGAGCCTATTCTTGATTTTAGCAATACGATTGACAAATATACTCCTCGCAACGCTTCTATTGAGCTTTCAAAGATGTTAAAAAAAATATTTGATGATAGGAGCTATAAAAATATCCAAAAAGACGATAGATGTTATTTAAGAGTTACAGAACCACACAAAGACGGCACGCCTCATTTGCATATCTCTTTATTTGTTCCTGCCGATAAAGTTGATCCACTTGTAAAAGCAATTAATAGAATCTTTCCTGCTCCGCTCTCAAAAGTAGAAACTGACGTAAAATCTCCTATTTCCTACTTGATGAAATATATTTTAAAAACTTTAGATGATTTAAGAGAAGATAGCGACAAGATAACAAATTTAACTCTCTGGTATCTATATCACGGCATTTGCAGGTTCTATACTTCACGCACTTTCGTATCATTGGAGGTATATCGTAAATTAAATGGCATGTATACTCTCTTGGATTTGACATCTGCTTATCACAATGAAGATGTAAATGTTTATATTGATTCTGAAACTAAGCAAGTGCGTAGAATAGATAATGAACATGGAACTATCTATACTCGCAAACCTATAAATTGGGCTGAAAAACTTGCTGATTATACATATCTTGAAGCTGAATATGAGCCGTTGTTTA
>JAUYGA010000167.1 GCA_030690755.1 Nanobdellota archaeon | reverse complement strand
AAACACTGAAGCCCATAAATAATTTCATTTTTCACCCTTTATTCGATACAGAATGGATTAAAAGAATTGAAAATGCTATCGAAATTACAGAGAAATATAATATTTCTAGAGAACAAATTGCGCATCAAATAAAAAGCACATCACACATAAGGGTGCAGCTTTTCTTTCTTCTGTTGGATTTAAAATCTGCAAAAATACCGAAGCAAAAGAGATTGAAAATATTTCAGTTCTTAGGTGATATTTTAGAAATTAAGGCTAAGAAAGACATACCTGGTTACAAGAGCAACATAGTGCATACATACGAGGAACTTGATATAATTATGAAAAAAGAATTTACTCAGGCAAATATTGATATTGCAAGAACTCTTGGCGAACTTTACAATGCAGCATATCATCTGACAAATGGATTATATACAGACTTTTACACAGACTATGGAGCTGAAAATAATGGACCTTACAATTTAGGCAACAATCGGATTCTGGTGATGAAGCAATTTTTTGATTTAAGGCCCTTGTTGCTTTGGCCAGAAAATAAAACTCCCTGCAAGAGCATAATAATTTACTGCATTTATGAAAATGTTAAATTCAGCTGTGACGCAATATCAGTCCATAGCTTCTATGAAGGCGACCCAATTAAAGGCCTAGTCAAATATCGCATAGAGATAGACGGCAAAACTGTTTCTTTAGAAGAACTCAAAAAAATAAAAGAGAGTATAGAAAGCTTATCTGCAGAACAATGGAAAAGATTGATTGGCCTAGACAATGAGGCAATCAAAGTGAAAGGCCTTTTTCAGAGGTGTTATGTTTTCAAAGACCTATTCGACTATTTAGGGATAGACTGGAAACCAAGCAAGGAGATGATGCAGGCAGTTAAAGACAAGGAACTTGCATGGGATTTCTGGAATCCTCCAGAAGGCAATGAAATAGAATATTGGAGAAAGATTGCTGACCCTAAAGTTTAGAATTCTTGATAAAAAAATAAAAAAAATAAAATAAAAAAAGAGATATTTATCTCTTTTTCTTTTTTCTTCCTCCTCGAGCCATTTTTGCTCTGGAGATGTCTCCTTGCTTATCTACAAAATATAGATAGCCTGCTACTTTTTTAACTCCTACTTTTGCTACTTTTTCAGCCATATTATACCCCTCCTTTAAGGTTTAAACCCTATTGTAGAGAGTAAGGATGTATTTCTTTATAAATCTTTCTTTGTTACTGACGACAAAAAACAAATCAGCGACAAAAAAACAAAAAATAAGCATTTGCAAGAACAAAAATAGAGAATAACAAAAAACTAATGAGTGAATTATGTTTCCTGCCTGACAATTTCCTGTATCTCTTTTTCAGAGATAGAGCACCCTCTCAATTTCAGGCCCCATATGATTGAATCAAGCAATTGTTCTCTTGCTTTTCCGAGGGATCTGTCGCTAATCAAGTATTTGTCTAACAGACCAAGCCGATATGCAACTGCAACGAGTTCAACAGATCTTATCAGTTTGATTTCTTTTGTCTTGTCCAAGAATGCATTCAGGTTAACTTCATTTATTGCGACTGGTGTCTTAAGCCTATGTTCCATGACTTTTCGCAATGCTCTTGGATCTTCTATTAGAAATCTTGTTGTTCTTTCATCGACGACAAAAAGCTGCGAGTTGTAGAATTTTGCAGCGGCAAGCGCCTGCATTTCCGCATAATGGACAAGATTAAGCCATTCATCTTTTGCTTTGAATATCTTATTGGCAAGTTCAAGCATTGCGTCAGTCCGTGAATTAAGGATGTCATCCTCAACAACTTTCAAAACTCCAGAATTTATCAGCTGCAGAACTTGCAATCCTTCAAATTTGAAGCGTTTTATTGCAAGAGGCTTGTCTATCAGTTCTTTTTTCACTGCAGCAGTTATGAGAAATTCTCCATTGAATTGTTTCTTGAGAGGTTCAAGAATCCATAGGAGATTGTTTGTTGTGAGACTTATGATAGGCCCGCTGTCAAAAACTATCGACCTTTCTATATTCACCATTTCTACTTTTGGCTTTTCTGCGTTTTCAGTCATTTTTTATCAGCACCTATTTTATGAACACCAATTTAAAAAAATCATTTCAAAACTATCACAATCATATGCCAAAAGCATCCATTGCATTTGATAATCTTTTTTTCACAGTGACTTTTCCAGGAAGATAATTTTCGTCGAAAGCGGTTTTTCCGACATAACTGGCGAGTTCCCATGATGATAAACCCATAAGCTCTGCGGCTTTTGAGATTGACAGACCATGTTCGTAAAGCTTTCCGCCTTTGTTGATTTTCGCTTTCTCAACAACCTCTTGGATAAAGACTTTGAAACGCTTGTCTATGCCGGATATCGATTTAAGTATTGAACCTATGCTAATCATGTAATTGTGAACATCATTCTGTCTGAGATAAGTCCTTGCATGCTTCAGATCATCTTGTATATTTCTGTAATTTTTATCATCAAGGATTTTTCTTTCAATTATCTTGTATAAAGAATACATCAAGACTGCGATAGACATCGAGTATGAATCCTGAAAGATAGATGCTGAATGTATTGTGTGGTTGCTCAGCTCTTTTATCTCATAGACATCCCTATCATCCCTTTCCTCCATTATCTCAAGAACTTTGTCAAGTATCGCAAGAATGTCTACCTTCACAGATTCTTTCATTATTTCCATTTTCACCGCCTTAAGACTAATATGAAACCATGTAGCCAGCAGCAATTCGCGAGGCTTCCTCAACAAAAACATTCAAAGCTCGACGAGGGGGTTGTCGCTGAACGAAGTGAACGCGACACCAGACTTCGTCTGTGTGTCCCTTACGGGGCCTCAACGTTACGTCAATAAAAATATCGACGAGACGAGCCGCTGCTGGCCGAGCAACGCGAGATGGTTTCATATTAGCGCCGCCTTTAAACTATCAATCTTCAACTAAGCCGTCAATCTGCTCAAAGATGTTCTTCAGATCATCAACTTTGCTCTTTATCTTATTTTTGATTTTCACATGAATCTTATCAGGTTTACCTTGTTTTGCATAATAACTAATAATCCTTCCATAGAGCGCAAGAAGTTTTGTTGTGCAGACATCTACAGAATATTTTCTTGATTCAATCGCAGCATTCCTGCTGAACCTTTTTCTGAGTTTATCGTCATAAATGAGCTTTTTTGTTCTTTCTGAAAAATCCAAAAGATTGTTTTTGCATAGAAAGCCTGTTTTATTATGCACTACTACATCTTTTGTGCCTGTCGCATCCATTCCTA
>JAUYGA010000155.1 GCA_030690755.1 Nanobdellota archaeon | reverse complement strand
GTAGAATGGCAGGGGCACGTAAAAGGTAAGGGCATTCTTATCTTTATTCCTGATACTCCAAGACCTAAGAAAGATATAAGGCTGTAGTTAGTCGTTATTTTTGGGAGCGATTAGCGACCTTTCTTGTATTTACATCCTATTGTTATGAAAGGATTTTCAGTCTTCCTGGTCTTATTTCAAATATTTCTCCTTCTTTAAGCAAGTCTGTGACTACTTCTTCAGCATTCTGTAATTTTGATTTTATGCAAATTTCCTGCAAATCTGCGCCATTTCCATTGTCTATGCTTTTTATCAGCGCCATTATCAGTCCATATGGATTGTCTGAATCTTTTTGTATGTTTTCAACAGAGACTGAATCAGTTTCATTAAATTTCTTGGAAGAATCATCAGATTCTTCAACAACTTCTTCATCCATGTAATTTTTGCTGTTTTTATTTTCATGTGTTGTTTTTTCAAACATAGATCCTGAGAATTTCATCCTTAGAAGTTGAAGTTCTAATTTGCGGATTTCTATCCATTTTTTATCATCGGTTTTTTTTATTATTTCTGGAACAAGATATTTCTGTTCATTGAATTCTCTTGGCCTGCCGATGACTGTTATCAGATCGCCTATGTTAAATTGATCAAAATCTATCCCTCCGCCAAATGATCTTAAGGATATTTTTCCTGTTCCGTCATCTATCATCAAGTCAGGGTATTCTCCTGCTCCTGTTTGCTTAGAGACAACGATTGCGAGTATGTTTATTCTTGAGACTTTTCTGCCGTCCGCAATTAGGACATAGTTTGGTTCCCATCCTTCTTCTTTTACATAACGGCCTTCAATCAGGTCTATTACATTTATTTTGTAAGCGATTTGTCTCTTTTGTGTTTCAGCCATGTAAACCCCCTCATTTCAGTTAAACTGCATTTCAATTAAAATAAATCCTTTAATTAGGTCTCTTTAATTGATTCTCTGGACAAATCCTCTTTTTGGTTCAAATATGTCGCCTGATCTTTTCAGTTTTTCTATGACTTCTTCAACTTCATCTTCTTCAACATTCCTGGATGATGCTTCTCTCATTATGTCTGCGATGTCAATTGTTTTTCCAACTTTATTTTCTAATTCAGAGATTATCTCTTTGATTATTCCGATCTTGCTTCTTTGGGATGCGCTTATTCCGCTGGTTATTCTGTCGATGTCTATTTTTCCTGTTTCTTTATCATATCCGACTTCCATCAGGCAGCTGTGAAGAAGGTCTATTGCTTTTTTTGCATCTCTTTTTTGGACCTTGTCGCTTAAACGAAGCTTTGCAGCAGCTTCTGAAAGTCTGACAAGCGCTTCTAATTGTCTTGCAGAGATAGGGATTGTTGTTGTGGTTCCTTCTACTGAGCCTGATGCTCGCATCTGGAGATAATAATCTTTCAGTTCTTCAAAAGCGCTTTCTGTCAGCACTGGCTCAAATTTTTGTTTTGCGTAAGCGATGTATTTTTTTAACATATCTGTTTCAATGTCTGCATTGAGTGTTTTATCTTTATGCAATGATAGAATGAACTTCGCCATCTTCTCATCTTTTTCAGGGCTAGGTAAATCCTTTATCGGGAATATCAAATCAAACCTGTTTATCAGCGCAGGCGGTAGGTCAATTTGGCGAGCAATTGTGTCATATGGATCAAATCTTCCAAATTTAGGGTTTGCAGCAGCGAGAACAGTTGTCTCGCACCTGAGCGTTGCTTGAATGTTTGCTTTTGCAATAGATATTGTTTGCTGTTCCAGCGCCTCATGCATTGCAGACCTGTCTTCTTTTGTCATCTTATCAAGCTCATCAATCATGCATATTCCGCGGTTTGTCAATGGCAATGCTCCTGCTTCTAGGCTCCAGCCTTTGAGAAATTCATCTTTTACAACGCTTGCTGTGAGGCCTGCAGCGCTTGCTCCTTTTCCAGAGACATATCTTGCTTTTGGCGCGACATTGGTGATTCTTTTTAATAACTGCGATTTACCGCTGCCTGGATCTCCTATGAGCAGAATGTGGATGTCTCCTCTATTGACTGCTCCGTCTTTTCTTTTTTTTCGGACTCCTCCCACCAACTGCATTATGAGCGCTTCTTTGATTTTGTCATGTCCGTAAATAGAGGGAGCAATTGAGCTGATTAGTTTCTTGTTCAAATCTTTGTCTTCTGATAATTCCTTTATTTTTGCTTCTTCTTCAGGCGTTATTTGTATGTCGCCATAAGTTTCTTCTTTAGCTTCTACATAATTTGATTCTACAAACAAATCAAATTTAGTTGACCGCATACCTGTTCTGAGTATTATTGGGGATTCTTTGAGGATTCCATTGACAAGGATTTTGCTTCCAGGATTTGTCCGTTTTTCAGATATTGGGCTCACTAAGTCTCTTTCAAGAAGTATGTTTATTCTTTTTGGCTGTTCTCCCCCTTCCAAATCTTCAGGGGATTCTTCTAGAACAATTCCTTGCGCATCGACAAGGTCTTTACTTAGCAGGCGGAATTTTCCTTTTCGTCCGCATCCGCATTTGTACGGTTCTTTAAATGTGCTGTCTAATTGAAGAACCGAAATTATGTTTCCGCAACTTGGGCATTCAAATTTTGCTATGGTCACTTTTGGTCTTACATCGCTTTTTTGTCTTACTAGGCCAATTATTGCAAGAAATTTTCCGATGTGTTCTGCTCTGATGTCCTTGATCATGATGTTTTGGTTCAAGGGAAGGTGCTTAAAACGAATTTTGAAACCTTTGACATCCCCTTCTGCATCAAGTTGCTCTACAGCTATTTCTGATGCGCGTATGACATCTTCAGGATTCTCAAGCAGATCATCAGCAAGTTCTGGATTGAATTTAGAAAGTTCTAAGAAGTCTATTATGAAGAATTTCTGGCCTGTTCTAATGGCTTCGAAGAGTTCTGCTGCATGGTGTCTTTCAAAGAACTCACCAAAGCTTTTTATTTGGTCTGAAGCATCCAAGTCTATCACCTGTCAAATGTCTACTTTTTTTTAATTTTTGAATAATCTTTTTTTATACTATTTGTAATTGTGAATAATGCGCTAAGATATGCTGATTGTTTTGGGTTTATATGTCTTTTTCATAAAATTTCGAAAGTCTTACGACTATTTCGTAAATTTCACAAACCCTTTTTTTAGATATTGAAAATCAAAAAATAAAACTTATCGAACTTTTTTAAGGTTCTCGATAAGCTTGTCAAGAGCTATATGGACTTCTTCTTCAGATTTAGTTCCTGTGCAGACTACTTTTCCATTGCTGAACAGCAGGAATGTCGCTTTGCATTCAGGAAGTTTGTATACTAAACCAGGGAATTGTTCTGGTTCATATTCTGTATTGTCAAGCTTCATTGCCAAGGTATTTAGATTTAAGTCCATGCCCACTTTACCAGATGCAACAATGTTCTGTATCTTAATTTCTGGTTTGATTGTTATTTTTATTCCTATTTTTTCAAGGCTTTTTATGATTTTCTTTATGGATTCTTCAACTTTGTCCATAGATCTTGCGCCTGTGCAAACGACCTTGCCTGAGCTGAATATCAAAGCAGAGGTTTTTGGTTCTTTGATTCTAATTACAAGACCAGGAAATTGTTCAGGATTATATTCTGTATTTGAGAGTGTTGCTGCCATTTTCTCTAGCGGAATATCATGCTTTAGAGAAGTTGAAACAACTATATTTACAACAGTAATCTCCTTGCCAGTATCTTTTGCTTTTTTCATTTTTTCTCCCCCTAATCGATTTTAATAGAGATCTATACCGACTTTTTATTAAGTTTTATTTATCTTAACTAATGCTTTTTATTGTTAAGTTGTTTATAAAGGAAATACGCTTTTGTTTATAAATGCTGTTGTTTTTGCGTCTTTATAAACAAAGTTACGACGAGCAAATTGCAGAGTGGCTGATTTCATTAAAAACGAGGTTTATGGCCTTTATGAAGGTTGTCAAACAAACTATATTTTATAAAATATGCTTTTTTGCGCTAGAGTACTATCTGCCCTTTAAATCAGTGATAGAATGCATATATGGTATTGATTGGCCTGTTTCATTATTGCTTCATTGTATAATCTGCTT
>JAUYGA010000148.1 GCA_030690755.1 Nanobdellota archaeon | reverse complement strand
CCAGGAGAATCTTGACATGAACTATTATTATACTGTAAAGGTAGGAGATGCGCAAAATTATATGTCTGAACTGAAAAGCGCAAACTATGATAAGCAATGCAGTAATGTGATATCAAAGAAAAATCCAATACCTTTATCGCCAGGCTATCTTGAAGTTGAATTGTCTGTGTGTTGAAATTATTAAAAAATTTAAAATAAGAAAAATGAAAATCAAAATAAAGAATTTTAAAAAAGCCCAGATGGGAAAGATAACTGTCATGATAATAATAATTGTTGCAGGAATACTTGTCATGGCAGTCGTTGGGTATTTCATGATTTTTGCAAAGTCGCTTTCTGATACAGAAGCATGCAGGTTAAGCGCGCTTGCCAAAGCAAATGCCCGTGTGACAAAAGCATTTGAGTCGGTCTTAAATTTGAATTGTGAAACAGATAATATAAAAGTTTATCCAGACAAGATAACGAAAAATAGCAAAGATTTTGTTGTTCTGGTAGACAAAAGAAAAGATGACCAGATAAAAAGAGTTTTTGCAGACGAATTATATGATTGCTGGTATCAGTTAGGAGCTGGAAATTTTGATTTGTTTGGAAACTATCAAGGAGGAGATTTGCACTGCGTTATCTGCGCATATGTTGATTTTGATGCAACTTTTTCAGAGAAACAGGCAAAGATAGAGAATTTCAACCAATATTTATCCAAGAGAATTCCAGGAAGTAACCAATCATATGCATTATATCTTGTTAATGGAGACAAGGATGCGGCTGAACAGATAAATAAGACAAAATTAGATCTTTTCACAAAGAAGTCTTATGCGATAGTTTATGTTGCTGAAAAAGAGGATTTGAAAGCTGAAACAGGTGTTTTTTCGCTATTGCAAGGCACGGGTGGTGCAGGTATTGGTGCATTTATACTTTATTCACATCTCGTTAACAAAGGGGATTCACAAAAAAAATTAGGTGTCAATATTGTGTCTATTGAAAAAGTCGGAGAGCTATGCGAAATAATGTACGGATGAGCAAATCTAATGAACAACAGAAACAAATATTTAGAGTGAATATGCAAATAAAAAAAAATAAAAAAGCCCAGATGAGCAAGATAACTGATTATATTCTTATTATAATAGCGGGCATAATCCTCATCATTATTGCGGGTTATGTTATATTTGCTGGAAGGCAGACATCTGACACAGAAACATGCAGGATGAGCGCGCAAGCAGCTACAACTTTAAGGCCATCAAAGCAGCTTAAACAAATGATTGAACTGGAATGCGAAACAGATTTTATTATTGTCAATGGCTCAAAAATCACAAAAGATGGAAAAAAAATAACAGATATAACAGAAGGGAGAGCGCAGGACCAGGCAAAACGCGTTATTGCTAATGAGATGTATGACTGTTGGTACCAGTTAGGCGCAGGAGACTATGATTTATTTGGAAATTTTGAAGGCGGTGATGTGCAATGCCTTGTCTGTTCATATATTGACTTTGACCAAAGCTACAATAAACAGTATGGAAATTTAGAAGATTTTAATGAGTTTCTTGATAAGAAAATCCCTGGAAAAGACATATCTTATGCAAGATATCTATCAAAAAATGGCTTAGAAAAAGGGCAGATTCCTAAAGTTGATATTGATACAACACAATCATATGGGGTTATTTTTGTTTCGATGAAAGAAGATTTATCAGATGATGCTAAAGTGGCAGGCGGGTCTTTGGCAGCCTGTTTGGCAGGAACTTATATTGGCGCAAAAGTAGGAGCTACAACACTTGCAGCTGGGGGGAGTTTCTTTTTTGGCTTCGGCGCAGTTGTTGGAGGTGTTGTCGGAGGAGTAGGAGGGGCAATTGTCGGCTGCGGCGCAGGACTGATAACAGCAACAGTCTATAATCGCGCCAGCCATGGACAGGCAGAAGAGAAAAAAGAAGAAAATAACGGTAAAACATATTCGCTAGTCTTAATTTCAGCATCAGAAATCGGAGAAAAATGCGAAATAATGTACTGAAACAAACAACAAATAAAAAGTCAATAAAAATAAATTAAAATCAAAAATGAACAAATTCAATAAACTGCTTAAGAAGAAAGGGCTTGATAAGAAAGGATTCAATTTCGGCGTAGTTGTCATTTTAGTTCTGGCGCTAGTTGTTCTTGTTGTCATAATCATCTGGATGGTCTGGATTGCTCCATAATCCGATTATGAGATAAGATGGTTTAGGTGCATGGAAAGCGTTATAATACAATCGCTGACAGCGGAAAAAAGCGTGAATATCGGCAGGAAAATAGACTGTCCCACGGAATACATCACATTGAAAGGAAAGGAAAAGACGCTAAAAAAACAGGTGGCAGACCAAATCTATGAATGCTGGAACAAGATGGGCAGAAATGAGCTGCAGCTTTATGACGATACAAAAGACAAATTCTGCTTTGTATGTTCTGTAATTGATTTTAAGGACAAAGAGATGACACTTACAGATTTCATAACCTATGAAGCAGAGAATAAACCTTATGGAGAAGACCAGTCTTACTTTTATCTGTTCACAGGAAGAGAAGGCAAAGATGTGATTGACCCAAGTGAAATTGGAACTGTAGATGATTTGGATACATCGAAGAAATATGCAGTCGTTTACACATTTCTAACAAAAGATTATATCAACCAGATGCAAACTGCGGGAATAAGTGCAGGTGTTGCAGGAGGAGTGGTTACCACCATAGGGTTAGCGCTTATAATATCAGGTGTTGGATTGCCTTTAGGTTTAGTAGTAACCGCAGGAGGCGCAGCTGCAGGCGGCGGCGGTTTGCTCGGCTATGTTTTGGCAAAAGATGCAGACTGGACATCTTATGTTGGCTTAATTGAATACACTCCTACAATACTAGATGGGATTGACTGCACAGAGGTGCCATCTGCAGTATCTTCAAGAGGGTAAGTAATAATAAAAAATCAGAAAATCAAAATCCAAAAGAATAAATTTTTATACATTGAAATCAAACAAGATTTATCGCAGTTTTATGATGAGAATTAAAATGGCCAAAAGGAAAACAGAATTGAAACAGAAAAGAGGAGAAACAAATTTTCTTATTTATATTATCATGGCAGTGGTTATTTTAGCGGTTATCTTAGCCATTTATTTTTATGCATTCAGACCTGCGCTGACGAGCGGCGGTACAGGTTTAGTAAACAATATGCGAGGCGGTGTAGGATGAAGAAAAAAGCGCAAGTGAACAATCTAACTTATGGTTTGATTGCTTTAGTTGTGATTATTGTTATTTTTCTGGTTGTTTTTATACCTATGCTCCCAAAATTAGCTCGCTCTGGGATAATAACTTCAAGCGGCAGCGAAGAGGATTGCAAGGCTGCCATGGGCAAATTTCCCGTATATGATAGCAAAAATGAATACTACTTTTGTTCGTCATGCCTCGATTATTGCGATGAGTATAAACAAGAAGATATGTGCAAAAATGTTGATTCTGAAAAATGCGATTTCAAATGCGTTTGGCAGTCAGGATTTCCAACCGGAACTTGCGCAGAAACCCAGGATAATTTAGCATGATTATACCTTGTTTTCGTCGAAACTTACGCAAGATTTAAATAGTAGTTTTATTAGTCCTTATGTAGTCATATTTTAGTGTTAATATGAAATAATAAGAGGTGAAATGATGAAGAGTGTAATAACAAAAAAGAAAAAAGCAGAACTTTCTCTTAATATAATTATTGTTGCAGTAATCGGATTGCTAGTTTTGGTAATAATTGCAGTCATATTCATGCAGAGATTATCAGGATACAGCAAAGGAACAAGCGACTGCAAAAGTCAGGGAGCAGATTGTTATTCAGGATCTTGTCCTTCAGGTTATGCTTCACTTGGAACAGCAAAATGCTATGATTCTGCAGGAGAGCCGTCAGGAGAAGCTTGCTGCAAGAACTTAAATCTCGGGTAAACTGAGATTATTTTTTCATTTTTGTTTTTTTAATGTTATTATTTTTAAGATATAGGTGTGCTTAAATGAATAAAAAAGGAGTCGAAATAGCTTTTAATACCATAGTTATTTTAGTTATATCCTTGCTTGTCATGGTTGTCATCGCACTTGTGTTCGGAGTTTTTT
>JAUYGA010000198.1 GCA_030690755.1 Nanobdellota archaeon | reverse complement strand
TCTTGCTTGTTCAATAAAATGCTCTTCTAGTATATGGATCTGCCGGTTTGCTCGCGTATTTCAGTGAACGGGGCTCATAAAGCCAAGGAAAAAAGAGGGGGATCTGAACAGTTACAAAATTTTACAAAAATAGGCATTCTTTTTATTGATTATAAATTACTCAACCAATTACAAATTGAAGCAAGCTGACGAGTATCGGTTAAATTTGCTGTATTCTTCAAAGTTTCATTTTGTAATCGTTCCCAAATTTCATCTGCCATTCGATTAGATATTGCAGCTGCAATAAAACAGATAGCCGGAAACGCTTCTTCACGGGCAAATTTTGATCGAATATCATTCAATGCGGATTTTGTTGTTTTCCATCGTTCATCTGCACCGGCAGGATCTATCCCCCCTTTCAATTCACCTAATGCGAGATACAAGTTTGGGGTTTTTTTCGCACGTTGCAACTCCGTTCGTGAGCAATTAATCAAATTGATATCAACATTTTTATCGACTATCGGAACCTTTATGTCAAAAATAAGTGTTCGATTTTGACCATTTCTTATCCAGCTAATTCCTTTTACACGGGTAATGATATTTGCGTCTTCTCGATTGGTATTTGGAGATTCTGACCAAATTTTTGTTTCTCGATCATACCAATAAAATGGAATATTTGAATTTCTTAATGAGCCCATTATCGCGCTTGATATTCTTTGTCGTGCCCAATTTCCAACAATATTATTCATAGATCCCGATATTGTTCCACCACAAGTTAATAAAAAGCGGAAAACTAATTCTTCAACAAAATTATCACCTGCAGGTTCCAGATATTCTCTTATTAGTCCATTTATGGCATCAGTCTGTGCTTCTACAGGAATATTTTGTGTACTCTTATCTGAAACACCAGCGGCGGTTAATAATGCTGGCCTTATACCATTAATGTCAAGTAATCCTCTTGCAGTTCTCGCAACAGAAGCCGCCGCTTGAAGTTGTCTGGCTTCTTGAATATATGGAGAAGCAATACGACTTTTTTCAAGTGCCTGGGCAACGAAAGCAGCTCGAATTTCGTCATGAGTGGTAATGAGACATTCTTTATTTGGTAAATGCGGCAAATTTACTCGATTTGGCATAATCACTAATTGCTTCAATTTTATTTAAGTAAAATCTAATTGCACACTTTTTTCCAGATGTACACGCATTTTCGGAGTTGATCACGGCCATGTAGTCCCATTTGCTGACTACTGTTACCTTTCCCTTTTGGGAGCACTAGAATATTTTCAATTTTAAAACCGAACTTTTCAGCAAAATCTGATAGTATCATATCGACAGAGATGCTTGCCCCGGCATATCTGACATTATCATTTACCATAAACATGTACCCACCGGGTTTCAGAACACGATGACATTCTGCAATTATGCACGCCATTTCATAGAAATAGCCACGAACCATTCGTGGAATGCCTGTATTGTTAATTAATTTCATTTCTTTTAGATCTTCTAAATATTGTAATATTGATTGTAACACTTCTTGATTATCAGCGATCTGAATAATATGATCCCACGAAGGGTTCAAGGATAACAAATCTTTTGCACGATTTTCCACCGTACAACTAATCATTGTTTGTCTCAATTTACGTAGCCCATCTTCGCTAGTTCCGAGCAATGCTAATTCAAGCGCATATGTTCGAGTGTAATCATAGCGGTTGCAATATGGAGGAGAGGTAACGATTGCATTGAACGTACAATCTTTCAATGTGGGTAGGATTTCAAGACATGATCCTTCAAGAAGTGAAATCTCACCAGGTTTCTTATGAGAATTTAATAAGGTATTTTGTTTTGCATCTGATGCAGTATCTGTCATAATCTCGTTGAGTTTTGTAATGATCGCTACATTAAATTCCAACACCTTTCCTTTGTCAAAAGGTTTGATTCCTTGTCGCCGCCCTGAGCGCTGATCCCATCTAAGATATTGTCCATCTTTTCGAGTATAACTAATGGATTCCAGAATACATAAAAGAGCAAATCGTAAAACGAATTGAACTCGTTTATTTTCCTTTGCTAATGCATTGAGGTAATGTTCTATCGCGATTTGTGTTTCTGGTGGGTATGCATCACGAGTGATTTTGAGAATTGTAAAATGAGTTCGTTCATGCGTTTTGTTCCAAGGTTTTTCATTTATCCATCGGATAACTGTTTCACGATCTTTTTTTGTAAATGTTCCCTCTAAACATACTTTTGTTGAAATTATTTGATGTCCGATAGCAAGCAATTCGATTCCTTCTGCATCCATACCAAGCGAACTTGCAGCAAAGAGGGCAGTGCCACTTCCCGCAAATGGATCGAGCAAACGACCGGATTTTATTTCATATTTATTAAGAAGATATTCAACAAGAGATGCTGAAAATGCCTCTTTAAATTTATACCAACGGTATACCGGGCGATTCTTATTATCTTGGAAGCTAACAAGTTGACGGTTAAGATTCTGATCGATTAAGAATTTTTCTTGAAAATGATTGAGTAAAGCGCAGTTAAGTTGATTAATGTTAACGATTTTATTATCGATATTTGAACTATTATTTTCCGTTATCCCATATTTTATATCTGGTGTTGATGGAGTTTCATGAATTATACTTTTTGTACTCATTTTTGCACATATCATAATTTCATCTCTATCGATAAGAAACGAGTGTATTCTTGATTGAATGTGTTGAACAATTTGCGCATTCATTATTTTCACATCAATGCAAATGTAATTTTTTGGATCAATATAAACTAATTAGAACGAAGTGTGAAAATGAAAATATTAAAATGGAATTATTGATTTTTTGTAACTATCTAGCCTGACCCTTGAGCAGCAGGGGGGATAAACGGTTTTCCTTCAAACGCATTTTTGATCGATGCGAGAACCGGTCGATCATTCTTTCGTACTGTTGAGATATATC
>JAUYGA010000133.1 GCA_030690755.1 Nanobdellota archaeon | reverse complement strand
ATGGCGGTCTCTATGTCTAGCACCCCTCCGCATCTTGAACAGAATTTATCCAATGCAGAGTTTATCATTTCACATCTTGGACATTTCATGGGCTTAAGAACACTCTCTGTTTTTTCTTTCAAAATATTTAACCCATTTATCTTGCATATGGAATCGTCCAAATCCTTTCCAGATAAATGTACATACGTTGCAGCCATATTGCTTCCTTGAACCCATCCAAAATACTGGTTCATCTGAAATTCCGTGAGATGCTTTGCCATAAAAGTCGCTCTTGAATGCCTGAACAGATGGGGGTTGAACCTTTTGGTTATGCCTGCTTTTTTAACGGCGTTTTTTATTATCTTGCAATAAGTAGTGTATTTTATCGGGTTGGTCTTTCCTTTTCCAGTGTGGTTCACCCAAAGACATGATTCCCTATCATTTTTCAATGGATGTATGTTCAGCCAAGTTGCAAGAAATGGTGTTGACGATATTATTCTCATCCTTCTTGAGCCTGTCTTTCCTACAACCACAATCAATGAACCAATTTCATCAAACTCTATGTTTTTTATCTGCAACGAAGCAATCTCGCCGATTCTGCAACCAGATTCATAGATCAGAGAGATAAGTGCTTTGTCTCTTGGATGTTCTGCTGCCTCAATAATCTTCGCAACATCATCCTCTGTCATTAAGTCTCCCTCAGATGGCAATCTTATCTCGTTTCTTTTTATTCTGGTTTTTATCCATTTGACTTCATCAGGATAGCATTCCGTTCCCTTTACCCATTTAATTACTCGCTTAAACATTGTCTTGTAAGTGGATTTTGTCCATGGTGAATATATGCTTTGGTTAAGCATAGCAATTAAGCGTTCAGAGTCTTTCATCGTAATCGTGTCCAAATCCTTTTGTAAAAAAATCGTGAGCTGCTTTAATGCATTGATGTATCGCATCACTCTAGGCGTGCCTACATTATTGCTCATCAGATAATCCTTAAACTCTAGGATCATCTCCTTATTTCTTTCCGAAATCTTTTCACATGCTTTGAGCGAAGCTACCTCAGAGATGATGGCTCTCTCAAAGTTGTATAGCTTAGAGCTGTTTTTCATATTAGTTCCCCTAGAAACAGTTTTTTATAAATGGTAACTATTTGGCAGTCATAAAAAGTGCCAAAAAGTGCGTGTGGCTTGAGTTTTCTGAAAGTAAGCCTCTGAAGGGAGTTGCACCCTCGACCTTTGCCTTACCAAGGCTTTGCGGATTCTTTCGAACCAAACGCAATTTGTAGGCATTAGCTAGCTACTATGCTACAGAGGCGTTGTGAATATTAATTCTGCGAATGAGCATCGTGCAGGTTTATCCTGCACTTCAGGTACCTCTAGGATGAAATCCTGAGCTACCTATGCTACAGAGGCATTTTAATCATTCAGCCTAATTGACAAAACACTGTTTCTTATATATTATTCTGTTGATTTTTGTCTTATTTTATAAATATTTTCATAGATTCGGAAGAATAACATGAATTCCGATTACTTCCCGACGGAGTAACAAAAAGAATTTATACCAACACATACTCATTATTATGAGTGAGTTCTAATATGAAATATTTTGTAGATTCATGCATATGGAGAGACTTTTATGAAGGTCGCTTCAGCAAATCAGGAAGAGATCTTGGTAGCGCAGCTTCTAAATTTTTTGCAAAAGTAATAAAGGAAAAACACAAAATGCTTTATTCAGAAGATGTCATTTCAGAACTCAAAAAAGACTACTCTGCAGAGGAAGTAGAGAAAATGCTGTCTATTTTTTACCTTTTAGGATTGCTTGAGAAGGTTGAAACAAAGAGCGAAGAACATAGAGAAGCGATGAAACTAAGGGCAGAAAGAGAGCTGCCATATGTTGACTGCTTAGTCGCAATTCAAGCAAGAAACCACAAAGCAATTGCTGTTTCTCAGGATTACCATTTCACAGAAGGTCTTTCAGATATTGTCGAGATTCTTAAGCCTAAAGACTGAACTTTTTTTCATACTTTTTCATCAATTCTTTGCCCACTTCTTCTCTAGTTTTTCTGTTTTCTTCATAAGTGGTTTTCTTTTTTGATTTCCCTTTCATCTTCATGAATTCCTGAATAAGCTCTTCTCTGTTTAATTCTTCCAGCTTATCCCTTACAGCTTCTCTGATAAACTCAGTTCTTGAATTGAAATTATGTTTATTTATACTGCCATCTATCTTTTTCAGTACATTTTCCTGAAACTTTACAGACACAACTTCCATCGTAGTACTATGTAGTATTATGTAGTATATAAATTTTTCGACGATTTTGAGAAAGCCAATAAAAACCTTTAAAAACAAGCGAGTTTATTGTGCTAATTGAATTACATTCGGGCCTATAGCATACTCAAAGACTAATCGTCTTTGGTCGCTAGTAGTCCCTCGTTGCACTCGGGCCTATAGCATAACCTGGATAGTGCGGCCGGCTTCGGAACTAGCTTTTAAGAAAAGCTAGGACCAAAACAAGTCAAACATTCCTTCGGAAGTTTGACAACGCTCCATCGACAAATAGTTGATAGTCGCGGTTTTGATTGGTTTGCTTGAAAAAAATCACATGGCAAACTTTGAAGATACCGGCTGATTTGGGTTCGAATCCCAATAGGCTCATTTAATTATTTAAAAAATAGGCTCATAAATATGGGAATACTCAATAAACTTTTTGGCTCGTCGGAGAGTGTTGCAAAAGAGATAGCCATAGACAAAACTCTGATTGAAAAGCACTGGAAGGATTATCTTGCAACTATTCCGAAAAAAAGAGAAATATTAGCGCAGCTGCAGGTTCATAATTTTTATGGAAATTTAAGCAGGCTTAAACAACTTCTCACTTTGGAATTAGCAGACATAAAAAATGAAGAGAGAGAAGATATCGAGATTCTTTCTGATTTGGGGACATTGGAGCATTCTAAAAAGATAATGCGCGTGCATAGGCTTGAGCGCTGCTTAGCTTATGCAGAAACAAAGCATGAATATGTTTATGCGCTTCTGCAGCAGTTATTTCATGTATTGAACGCAGAGATGCGCCTGCTTGAATCAGATATCTCTGAAAAAACAATATTGAAGTTAAGGTCGCAATTTGGGATAGAACATGAGATAATTAAGAAGATAGAAAAAATCCAGACATTCCATAGTCTCTTCGCTGCTTTGGCAAAAGGAGAGCATATTGTCCGGACAATGGATTCTAAGGAAAAAATACTGCTAAAGAAAATGCAGAAAACTTTTGAAAAAGGGTTTGCAGGCGAAATAGATTTAACGAGAAAAAATCGTTTTAGGCAGGCGCTAGCAGTAACTATGATAAACGCAAAATACAAGTTATCCAAAACGCTTTCAGACGGCATGACTCAAGAAGCCATCGATTGGTGGACAACCCTTGTCTTTAATTCGGTTGAGGATAAAGTTCATGAAGCAGTCGCAAAAGGAATTATTGAGGGCTACCATCCAGATATTGATTTCCAGTATGTCAATAATCCTAACTTTATTGGATTAGTCCGAGAAAAAGCCAGAGAGGCAGGAAATAAGCGGGTTTCTGAACAGAAAATAAATGTTTTTGTCCATGTATTCAGAGAATGGTATAATCAAAGAGAAGGTTTATTTAAAGAAAATCAGTTGAATTAATATATATTTTAATAAAAAAATATAATTATAATAAATATAATTAATACGTCAAATTTATATATTCTATAATTAATATTGTATATATGGCAATCATAACAAAAATAGAAAAGATATTGTTTGAACCGAACGTCTTTTTCAAAGAGTTGCATAAGGAAAAGGGAATTAAGACTGCTTACATTTATTTTGCAGCATTGTTCTTGTTGTGCTCATTTCTTGCAGTAGTTGTTGGATTTTTTTTCAGTAAATATTATATTGCGTTGATGAGCGCTGTTTTTGGCATAAAAATACCTTTTGCTGAGCGCAGCATTCTTCAATCTTTGGTCGTTCTCATAATTAATTATCTGTTTGGTTTGGTGACTATTTTTGTTGGAACAGGACTTATTTATCTGTGGTGTCTCATTTTTGGAGGAAAAGCAAATTATGTAAAAACTTTCCAGATGTGTGTTTATTCAAAGACGCCAGTGTTTGTGTTTGGTTGGGTGCCTGTGATTGGGCTTTTTGCTTGGTTTTATGAATTGGGTTTGCTTATAATAGGAACTAGAGAAATTCATAAGATATCAAAATCAAAATCTATTCTCATGTATGCGATACCGGTTGCGCTTTTTATGTTGTTCATATTGATAATAATCATTATTATGCTTGCGATGATAAAATCTGATCCAGACATTCTTAATAACCTGACTTCGCCACATAAAGAATAATAAAGGTTACATATTCTCATAAAATTGGTGATTTTATGAAAAAGAATAATGTAACCTTCAGCATAGGTAATATTGCCCTGATAGATAAAGTTAACGAAAAATACGGGCTTTTC
>JAUYGA010000120.1 GCA_030690755.1 Nanobdellota archaeon | reverse complement strand
CCGCCTGACTTTTTGACAAAACCTTTCTTTGAAAGTTTGGACATTAAGTTGATTGCAGACTGCTTTTTTAGGTTAGTTATGTCCATGATATCATCTAAAGCATATTTTCCCTTAAGCATTTCAAGCTTTTTTTGGTCTTTTAGTTTGATTATTTGCTCCATTTTATGGTTATCTATGATTACTGTTATTTAAATGTTTGTATTTTATGGTTATCTTAGTGGTTATTATTGCCCGCATGGTAACATCTAATCCTGCTTTTTGCCAAAAATCGCATTTTTGGCTCATAGTTCATCAACATCATTAAATTATAAAAAAGTCATGATATCATGACAGATATATATAATATTGTGAAAATGAATATATATTCGGTCTGCCTAGTATACTCTATAAGTGACAAAAAAGAGATGAATGAACAAGATTGAACAAAAACCCCCAAAAACCAAAAAGGGTGATGGGGCAAAAAAGCGTTTAGGCGATAAAAACCAGCCAAAAACGCAAAAAACAATCAAAAAACGAAAATAAAAACAAAGTGCGGAGGCGATTCAAATGGATATCAAAATATGGGGATGCAGAGGAAGCATACCAGCTCCAATAAAACCTGCAGATGTAAAACAAAAAATCAAGGAAGGAATAGTTGACTGTCTAAATACAACACAAGGCGGAGATGACATAGAATCACAAGTTGACAATTATTTAGCAACAGCAGACGTTGCAAAGACTTTTGGCGGAAACACAACCTGCCTTGAAGTAAAAGCCAAAGGATACAATGAAGCAACAATAGAAGACAAGATTTCATACATGTTTGATTGCGGTTCTGGTTTAAGAGAAGCAGGACTTGACATGATGAGCAGAGGCAACTTCTTTGGCAACGGAAAAGTAAAAGTTTTCCTAAGTCATATGCACTGGGATCATATAAACGGATTTCCATTTTTTGTCCCTGCATTTATCCCAGGAAACAAAGTAATTGTTTATGGATCAAAAACTCATGAAGAAGCGCTTGACCTTGCATTAAAAGGGCAGAGTGAAGAGCAGGGGATAGAATCTGTGCTGACAAATGGCGTTGCAAGCGGAGCAGTAGATTGCTTAGCGCAATACGCACTAACAGTACAACAATCAGCAGGGCTCTTCCCTGTGAAATTAAAAGAGATGCCATCAAGCATTCAGTTCCACTACCTCGAGAACGAAGAAGTGGTTGAAAATGGGGTCAGAGTTGAAAGCAAATACTTTGGTGACAGAACACCTGAATATAATTTCAAAACCGGCGAAGGTTTAGTGCCAAGACACAAAGAAGGAATATTCTCATACAAAGTAATTGAAGACGGTAAATCATTTGTCTATGCAACAGACATAGAACTGGATCAGCCAACAAAGAAAGGTTCAGTTGATACAGAATACTTGGCTTGGATAAAAGGCGTTGATGTACTTTACGCAGATGCGCAGTACACACCAGAAGAGTACAATCCAGCAGAACATGGAAAACAAGGAATGGCAAAAATCGGATGGGGCCACAGCACATACGAAACAATAATAGACTATGCAAAAGAAGCAGGCGTCAAGAAATTATTGCTAGGCCACCATGAACCAACAAGAAACGACAAAGGATTAATTGAGCTTCACAAAAGAGCAACCGAATATGCAAAACAAGGTGGCTATGAAGGCAAAGTAGAGATGGCATTCGAAGGGATGAATGTAACTTTGTAAATTATTTTTTATTTTTTTTATTTTAAAATTACGATGGTGAAATTAGAAAGATAGTGAAAATCGAATATTTAAAAGATGATTAGACGGAGACAAAAATGGGAAGAATAGATCAATGTTATGATAATGACCCTGAAAGTCAAAGATTGAAAGCAGACATAGAAGATCAGCTGGCAAACAGTCCATTTGGCGCTGCTTTGAATTTCCTCGAAAAAGCAAGAGTAAATTCAAGCGGATTAGAAACAGCGATTGCAAGACAAGCTAAGGCTGATCCGATCTTTACGTTGAATGAAATCGGAAATATCCTCGGCATAAAAGCGCCGCGCTCAAACTTGACTGCATTTTACAGTTGTGCAGCAGAGAACGAAACTTTGTTGCCTGAACAAAGGCAGGATGCTTTGCATCAAGCTAATTACATAAAAAGTTTCATGCTTGCAAGAGAAGTCGCAAACTACCTGAAAAGCGATGAAGGGAAAGGACTTTACACAGGCCTACTCAAAGAAACTGTCAATGCTTTTGACCAGATGGTTGAACGAGGAGAAGGACTCTTTGTGCAATCTAAATCATAAAAAATTGACATAAAACAAACAAAGGTGATTAACATGAAAACTGCAGCGCAGGATGGCGGAATAGGAGGTAAAACCATGGATGAGCGAGTTGCAGAAGTTGAGGAAAGAGCAACAATAGGCCGCTATGTTACTGACTTTAAGGTCTATTTGAACAAAGGTGGAATAGGTTCAACAATTGCTGCGTGCGGCGAATATGCGCCAAGAATCATGAAAGAAACCTATGATTTTTGGGCAGAAACAAGAATTTCAAATCAACAAACGTATAATGCCGTATGGCAAGAGTTCATGAGATAAATAAAAAATCCATTAAACAATTTTAAAATGAGATTAGAAGAATAGTGCGGGATAAATGTAGAGGAGGCGAACAAATAGCCAAAGCGCGCAAAAGCGACTAATGGTTGTTTTCAGTCTCTTATAAAAAAATAAAAGACAGAACTTATAGTCCCGCACTAATCAAGGACTCAAGGAGCAGTTCGAAAAGAGGGCTGCTTCCTTGATTTATTTCTTTGGTTGTGCGAACTGCATTTAAGCATCAATTGCATGAGAGAATGCTGCGCTTAATGCATTTTGCAATAAAAACATTTGAGGTAGTGATAACTATGCAAACTGAAAAAAAAGATGAAGGAATTGAAACTCAAGAAAACCAAAAAAATCTGATTGCAGGCTGGTCATTGACAAGCTTATGCAATCTTTCATGCATGCACTGCTACAATGATTCAGGAAAGAAAAAAGGATATGAGCTGTCAACAGATGAAGCATTGCAGATTGTAAAAAAACTTTCAGACTCAAATGTACAGGCTGTCAATTTTGGCGGCGGCGAATGCGCTATCAGACCTGACTTTCTTACAATATGCGAAGCGCTTGCAGAAAACAAAATAGAAGTCTCATACACGACAAATGGGACCACCTTTGACAGAATAAAAAATCACTTGAATCTGTTCCATGATATTGGTGTAAGCATTGATTTTTCTGACGCCAAGATACATGATTTTTTTAGAGGGAATGAAGGAACTTTTGAAAAAGCGATAAAGACAATAGACCATCTTGTAGAATATGGCATGGACACAGAAATTGTTACCTGCCTAAACAGGCAGAATGCAAGTGAGAAGGAGCTTTCAGGATTATTTGAACTTGCAAAAAATCACAATGTAGACTTCTGGCGATTGAATAAGTACAGGGCAAATGGAAGAGCGGTAAAGAACACAGACTTTTTGGCATTAACGCAAAAAACAAACAAAGTCGCATATGATTTTTTTGACAAAGCAAGAGGCGATAAGCTTTCAAGAATTGCAGACCCTGTTTTTAGGTCAATATATGGCGGCTCCTATCAATTGCCAGGAGACCCTTCAGGAAAATATTCTTTCAGAATACAAGCTAATGGCGAGGTTACACCTTCAGTTTTCTTGCATGAATCTGGCGGAAACATACTGGAAAAGCCGCTCGAATTGATACTTGATTCTGAGCTTTTCAAGAAAGCAAGAAACAGGACTGCGCAAGGAAAATGCATTCCATGCAAAGAATACTATCATTGCCAGGGCGGAGATGCTGGAGCATCATATCTTGCTTACGGTCACTTCAATGGGCCTGATCCACTGTGCTATAAAAACACCAGTCTTCCAAAAAATGATTCTGTAAAACAAGTTGTTGTGAAAGATCCTAATGTTCACGAGCTGTACCTTTGCACAATGTATATTCCAATAAAAAAATAGATGAGACAAAAATGACTGAAGAAAAAATTAATGAAAAAGAAAAGAACTGCTTTGATGTTGCGAACGAGAATAACCTAAATCTGGTTTCACTTCACAAACTAGGCATAGATGCAATCTTAAATCCGAGAAAAGAAAGCGCATGGTTTGGCGTAAGCTGCGCATACCCTTTTTTTAGAAGCAAAGGAAAAACTTCAGCCATAGAAGATTATCTTGAAAATTATATTCTAAAGAAGCAGCTTCCTGATTATGTAAGATTTGCAGAAAAATATCTTAAAAGTTTCATGATTTCTGTAGCAGATAACCCTTTTCAATATTCTTTGATGGCCTTCGGCGGATTTGACGAATCTTCTGCCAAGAAAAAAGCGCTTGAGATTGGCAATTATTTCAATAAAAAAATAACGCAGATTGCAAAATCTGAGACAATAGATGTTTTTGTCGCAAATGACAGCGAGATAGAAGAATGCTTGAAACCTTCCCTTGACTTTATCAGAGACTATGCAAGAACTGACGAACATTTCAGGAATCATTGCAAAAGATTGACTATTTCTGCAACAAATAACAAACTAAAAAAGATTGCCAAAGAAGGTTCTGAACAATACAATGAGGCTTTTGAAAATGCGTTGAAATATGCGATTGATGATATTGGCGTTTACATGTTCATGTATCAGGATCATCCGATAAGCGTCTCAAAATATGAACAACTTCCGATAATCAAGGATATTTCTGAAAATAAGTTTCCCAAAATAAACGAATTCTTCGGCATACAAAAGATTGGTCACATTCAGCTCGTGCCAAAAGGCGAGCGGGTTTTCAGAGAGCCGTATGATGACGAATATGAGACTATTTCTGGCAGTAAGGGTGGTTCTGATGGAAAAAAATAATGAAAGAAAACTGCCAAAACTTGATTTGAATGTAACTAACAGATGTAATTATCGCTGCAATCATTGCGCTTTTGATTCAGGCGAAAAGAAACTTGATGAGATGAGTCTTGAAAAAATTGTCCAGATACTTAAAGAAACAAAAGAGCTTGGTGGAGAAAAGTTTGACATAACAGGGGGAGAGGCAATTATCAGAAGAGATGTTCCTGACATAATTGCTGCTGGAAAAGATTTAGGATATAAGATTGAATTGATATCAAATGGTTCATTAATGACTCCTGAAAAAATCAAATTGTTTAAAAATCTTGGACTAGACAGCATTGCAATAAGCCTTGATGGTTCTGATTATGAAATTCATACAATAACGAGAACTGTGTCATATGAACAATATGCAAAAACCCTCCTTGCAATAGAAAATATTCTGGCAAATGGAATCAAACTGAAAATAAATACAGCAGTTTCTGAAGCAAATTACAGAAATGTTCCGCAGCTGACAGAATGGTGCGCTGAAAATGATGTTTTTGAACATGGGCTTTATTACTTCACGCCTGTCGGCAGGGGCCAGGCGGGTTTATTGAAAGCAATCGAACCGATAACATGGCTGAAATTCATAAGAGAATCATTATACGATTTAGGCAAAGAGATCAAGCTTTCTCTTGAATTCCCTTTCATTGAAAAATCTCTTTTGAAGGATGGAAAATTGAATGGTAAAAATATTGAATGCTTGGCAGAGTCAGAGCAATATCATCTTCAGATTCTTCCTGATGGGAATGTATACCCTTGCGCAATAATGGCTTCTTACTCAAATCCTCTCGCTAATCTGCATGAGAAAAGCATGGCTGAGATTTGGCAAACCAAGAATGTTTGGGACGATTACTGGAAAAAATCCGCTGATATTTTTCAGAAAAATAATGGTTGTTGTGTTGATTTCAGCAGCTCATTTCCTAAAATGGATTATTCAAAGTATGAGTTTGTCTGCCCTCTCAGAAAATTTTATGTAGAGGATGTCAGAGAACTTAAGGTGAAATAATGGAAACATTTGGTTCTACTAATTTAAAAAGCTTGATTGTCTTTGAAGGGCTTGATTGCGCAGGCAAAACATCAATTTCAGAGTTAGTTGCAGACTTATTAAATAAGCATGATTGCTCTGCCGAGTATATGAAAGCAAGCAGATATGAGAAAGTCTCGCCATTTACAGGCGAACCTAAAACAACTTTAGATTACCTGGTTGAAAGACAGAGCGCTGAGCCGTATGTTAAGATGAAATTGCAGGAACATATTGTTGTCATGGACCGCTCTTTTTATTCGACCCTTGCTTATGGAGCAGCTATAAATAACTCAAGAGATTTTGCATCTGCTGAAAAATGGTTTACGAAACCAGCATTAGTGGTTTATCTCTCATGTGATGAAGAAGTAAGGAAAAAAAGATGGCAGAACAGAGGAAACAGCGGATTTGATTTTTCATTTAAAGAAGGAAATTCTGAAAGGATAAAAAAAGAGTATAATTTTGTATTGAAAGACAAGCCAGTTTATGGTTTTGACACGACACTTTACACTCCAGAAGAATCAGCAGGCCTGATATTTCCTGTTGTTATGAATAGCATAAGAAACTATGAGAAGGCCAAATCTGAATCTCCTAAAAATATTTTCGTCTGAGAAATCAATAACAAATAAGGGTTTAATCAGTTTCAAATTGCAGGCCTAACTTAAGAACTCCTTCTGGGACTGGATGGGCCATATGGTCTTTCTCAATAAGTGGCTCATATACTTTAAAATATTCATTTCTCATCTGATTCCATAATCTCTTGAAGTCTGCATGATGCTTTGTTCCTTTGCACGTTTCAGGGTTAAATTGAGGAAGCGATGCATAATTGAAAAGGTCTCTTAGATTATCTGAATTAAAAAAGTAGTTTGTGTCTTCTGGGTAAACTCCTTTATGATTTGTTTTGACAATGCCAAATGAATTGTCAGGGTCGCATATTGCGAGGATTTCATCGAGTTTGTATCTTGCGTCTTTTGCTCCTTCAAATAGATTATGTTGTGTTTTAATTACAGAGGTGAAATTCTGTTTCATATAAAAATCGAAATTTGTTATACTTCCCGTCAATCCAGCTGCAGAATGAGCAAATGAGTCCCCGAAAAAATAAATTAAATCTGGGATGAGCAATCCTTTTGTCGTTATCAGATAAGTGTTTTTCAGTTCTGTAGATTCATCTGTCAGATTACCGACGTTTTTCGCACGTTTGTTCTGGTCTGACGATATTGGTTTTTCCATAGTTCTTTGAATTTGTTGAAGATTATTTATAAATTTATCTCTTGCAGGTAGTGATGTTAATTGGTTTTTGAGTATCGCATACCGAAAACTTAAATAGTATATAGTTGCTATATTTATAAGATGTTGAATGTTTTTTAGGATTTGCTATTTTTATGCGAAGAAACAATATGAGCGCTACAACAATACAAGTCAAACAAGAAACACTCGCCAAACTAAAATACTTCAAACAATTTGAAAAGGAAAGTTATGATGAAATCATCTCTAAGCTGATTGAAGTTGTTGAAGAAGGCGAGCTAAGGGAAGAGTCAATAAAAGGGATAGGCAGAGGCCTTATCGATGTAAAGGAAGGGCGAACAAAATCAATAAACGACCTTGCTAAAGAGATGAATATAAAACTATGATTTTCTGAGGTTAATATGTTTGAAATAGAATTCTCAAAAGAAGCTGAAAATGATATCAAGATGTTTGATAAAAAGACAGCTGAAGTCCTCATTAGGAAAATTTATTCGATAATAGCTACGCCTTTACATTACCTTGAACGGCTTGTCGGATTCACGCTCTGGAAATTAAGAATAGGCGATTATAGGGCAATCATCCAAGTAAATACTAATTCTGGAAAGCTGTATGTTGTAAAAGCAGGCCATAGAAAGCACATTTATAAGAATTTAAGAGACTGATTTGTTTTAATTTCCTTTTGATTTTTTTCAATCCATCAGTCCGACAAATGAGCCGCTGAAGTCGGAAACACGTTCATGTATGAATGAAAGCTTTAGAAGAACATAGTGCTCAATTCCCTTTTTCTGCTCCATTAACTCGTAGATTTCATGTTTTATCTTCTTTCTCTCTGCTATTGCATTCGCTAATTCGTTTATGTCTTTTTTGTAGAATATTTCATAGTATTTTTTAAAGAAATTGTTTGTCTTTTCAAACATTGCGATTGTTTCATTGCTCAGCTTCACATTCGGCGCTTCTGCAAGTTTTTTGCATATGTCCCTGTATTCATCAACAACTTTTTCAAGATTCCATATAACCACATAAGCATAAGTTGTTTTGTTCGGCTCTTTATATCCGTGCTTGTTGAGGATTCTTTCACAGAACTGACTCAGTTGATTGTTTGTCAGCTCAAGGCTTAGCAGTGATGTCAGATTTTTGTAGTTTTTCTCCTTAATCATCTGTAAACTTGATTCTGCAAGGGAAAGCCCGACTAAAAATGCCCTTCTTTGCGTATTTTCATATTCTGATTCTAGAGCTTGTGATACTGCTTTTACAAGGCATCTTTTATCCGATTGCTCAATTATCATGTAACCAGGAAGTTCATTGACAACTGTCTTTTGTATCATTGGTATGATTGCAGGATTATCAAAGAAAATTTCCAGTTCGTCATAACCTGTTTTATGCGCAAGGGCCATTATCCATCTTATTGCTGTCTCATTTGTTGTTTTCAGAGTCATCTCTTTTTTCATAGTGGATATTGCTTTTTCTGTAGAGAGAATAAGTCTGCCGTTTTCCTCGTCGAATTTTATTGTGTCTCCTTTTTTCAGGCCGTATTTTTTGGCCCATTTTGAAGGCAGCGATACGACAAGAGTTCCGGATCCTTGTTGCATTAGGCTTCGTTCCATACCAATGTATTATTTTAAGGTAGTATATAAATGTTTTGTTTATAATGATTAATTTTAAATGTAATGATTATGGTCAAATGAAGAATTTATTTGGCTTTTGCAAAAATCATTAAAAAGGTGAGAATTGTTTTTTTCTTATCAGCACTTATACAGCCAATGATAATTATCAAAATTCTTCTCTATAAGCTTGCAGTCATTGTTTAAGAAATCCTCATACTCTTTGTAATAAAGCAGGCCTCGTTTTTGCCTGGTTGTCTCTGTCTGTATCTCTCCTGTTATCACATACGCGCCTGTTTCATTAAGGATTGAGATTACCTCTGTCACATTTCCCATGCCTGCCCTGAATCTCTGTAAGTTTGAATCAAGGTATTTTGTCGGCAGTCTATTGTCTGATAATAATGCGATAAGCGCAGCATCTGTGCCGAAAACTGTTTTACCAGCACCAATCTCATTCGCAATATTTTTTGCTGCGCTAAATCTTGTTGCCTGTAAAGTTGAATGCACATTGATTATTGAGAAAACTAAAGCGGCAATGACAATTAATGCAAATGTATAAGTTTTGTATATGCTGTGTTTTTCATTCTTGTCATCTGGCTCTTTATGATTATTATGTTTATTATGCTTGTTATTGATAAGCGATGCTATCGAATAGCTGGCTGCCAAGACCATGAAAGGGATGAGCAGGAAATAATAATGCAAAAAAACGCTTGGGCTTGTTGCCAGATAAATAAGGAATATCAGGATTATTGCAATGATGACTTTCTTTTTTTCCTTGTACAAGAAATAAACTATGAGCCCGATGAATAATATGAGATTGTATTTTAGGAATTCAAGAAATACTGAAAGGTTTGCCTGGCCAGAAGGCCTAATCAGCTGAAAGACATAGACAGGATCGATATATTTCCTTCCAAACAGCAGGATAAGCATGATGTTGCCGATACCAAACGAAATGAAGAATCCTTTGCAATTATCAATAAAATGTTTTTTGTCCTTCTTTAAAACCAGATCATACATTAAGATTGTGCTGATTATTATCAATGCATAAAGTCCGGATAATGCTGACAAGCCAAAAGATATTCCTGCAAAAAGATTGCTCTTTTTAAGATAGAAATAAAATCCAAGAACTAGGAATAATGCAGTTATGTCCTGACCAACAGGATTCAATGCATGGATTAAGATTTCATGCGAAGTAAAAAATAAGATTGCGCCAATAATCGCTTCCTTGTGGCCTTTTTCGACTAGGATTAAGAAGATTATATATCCTATTGCGAGTGTGTAAAGTAATGCTGTTATCTTCATTCCTATAATTCCAAAAACGCTAAAAATCATGAGACCTACCAGCTGGAGTGGAGGGTGCGCGAAAAAGAAATCTTTGTAGGGCAGATTGCCCTGCAATGTCTCCTTTGCCATGTAATAATAGATGTTCTCGTCGCCTATTGTGTAATGCAGATTAAGAACCTGATAAAGAGAAAATGCAAAAGCAATTGCTAAGAAAACCATCAAGGCTTTTTTGCGGTCAAGTTCTGTGACTAT
Source organism: Nanobdellota archaeon (assembly GCA_030690755.1). GTDB lineage: Archaea > Nanobdellota > Nanobdellia > Woesearchaeales > JAUYGA01 > JAUYGA01. The sequence continues at coordinate 5,706 of JAUYGA010000120.1, read as the reverse complement.
GCTTGGTTCGTTATTCATTTATTTTATGGTATCTTGATGTTTTTATAAATTTTAGTGTGAATGTCGCCAAAAATGAAACTTTTAAATATTCGTTCAACTGTCTATTTTGGATATGGTGATGTTTTCAAAATTTCTTAACATGATTGACAAGAATGTTCCTTACAAAGAGCTTCAGACTTTTTACTCTGAACTAAATGTGATTTCTAGCAAGCTTCATGATGAGATCAAAGTTCTTAGAGAAATACAGCATGCTCTTATTCAATCGAATCTGAAAAAAAGTAAAGGATTTTCAGGCGCGTTGTCTATTGAGAAGACTGCATTTTTAGAGGAACATCTGCTGCCGAAACTGAAAAGAATAGTTTTTTTGAGCGAAAGGAATTTTCTGCTGATAGAGCGAGACGTCCACAGGGCAGAGCCGTTAGGTCCTGACGAGATTGTCGAGATGAACAAGATAATGAATTACTTGAAATTACTTGAGAGCCATCTTATCAAGGCAGAGCGATTAAAAGATAAACAATTGGGTGATAGGGAAAAGTTGAACATTGTTGATTCCTGCCTAAGGGAAATAACAGAGCTTTCCAGGAAATTCTATGAAGAGCAGAGATATGCAAAAGATTTGATGAAAAAAGTTCTTGAACGCGAGATTAGCCCGCTGCTGCAAAATCTTTATTTAAAGCCGGAGGTTTCAGCGCAGGGTCTTCATATTTTTAGGGTTACTGAGAAAGAACTGCGCGAGATTGAAGCAGAATCTCACAGGATAAATTCTTGCAGGGATCCTAATTACCGGATTGTTTGGCGAAGATGGTGGAGGGATATTCAGGTTCCTGAAATTGATAAGAAAACTTCCATGAAAGATCCTCATTTGGACATAACTTTAAAGCTGTTCGGCCAACAAAAGAAAGATGTGCATCTGATTCTTAAGGCAGCGTAGGTTAACTGTACGCAGCATACGGTATGCAGTGTTCAGGTCAAACTCTGCCGACATAACTTAATATCTTGATCTCACCTAACGAGATAAGGTCAGTTCCAGAATAGCTGGTGTTATAAGAAAGCATTTTTTTGAAATCACAATAGCAGTCAGGGTGTTCTGCTCTGATGGATGCGTCAGAAATCTGATGAGGAATATATACTTCTTTTCTTAATTCTTTTACTTTTTCAACAGAGACTTTTGTTTCTCCTGTTGGCGCAACCCTGCCTGTTCCGTGAGGCATGTGTTTGAATGGAGAATCAGCGCCTAGAGTGTAGACCCATATTGGCCTTCCGAGGCTGGCTGGCAGAATGTGTATCTTTTCAGGAACTGTTTTTATTGCGCCTTTTCTGTAGATTGTTTTCCCATTGTTCTGTTCAACGCCATTATGGTTATAATCACCTAAAAATTCTGCCTTGATGCCTATTTTTTCTAAAAGAGTTGCTCCAAGTTCTAGTCTGTGGTCGCCTGCTGTCTCTTGTTTTTTTATCGCTTCTGCTGTTGAATTAGCGACTGAAGAGTCAATTGATTTTCCGTCTGTATGTATGAGTATGATGTTGCAATTTTGATTAGAATCTATGCTTGCCAATCCCGTCTTTATTCCGCTGCAGAAATCGATGAAGTGATTGCCCCTGCCAAGACAACTGTTGCTTTTAAGATATTCATAAGTCAAGTCTGCTGCGCTTTTTTCATCTATTTTTTCTGTCATGAATATCGCGATTCCGCAGCCGACATCATTGCCGAGTATTTCCGGGACATAAGCTGCATCCCCATTGAACTGCCAAATGCTAGAATTAAAGATTTGGTTTCTTTTTATCTCGCTGTCAGGAGAAACAAAGACTTTTTCCAGGCCCGAGAATGGTTTTGCAAGATAATGAACTTCGTTGAATATGGGATTATTGGCGAGGTCAGTCATTGTTTAGTATGTGAATATGGTTGGTTTTATAAATGTTTCTCCAGTTGTTACTGCTTAGTAAAAAACCGAAAGCTTTATATATTAGTAGTCACTATGAAGTAACAAATAGACAGTTAATAGTTAGTTAGAGGGTTTAATGGGGTGGTGTTTTTTAGCACTGTTCTAAGTGGGGGTTATATTAATGGAATCTGCTTTTAGTCAACCGAGCGCAAGAATCTATGTCTTGCAGAGCAATGCTCAACCTATGCAGAATCAGGATTGTTCTGAAGGGGATAATGTGGTAATTACAAATATGAATAATCTTCTTTTAAGCTATCCTTTAAACCAGAAAAATTCTCTTAATCATCTTTATCTAGCTTCAGTTGCGGGAGATACAGACATTATGTTCAGAGATCAAAAGCCCTTTGGCTCATTTTATACTGCAAACACAGATGTTGTGAAAGTGACAAACATGGACCTTCTTAATGGAATGGCAGTTTGGCCAAAAGACCAATCAGAAAAAATAGTTTTTTCAAAGGAGATTTCTACAAAAGAGCTTGATTCTTTAACACAGAAATTTTTTGATAAAAGTCGCTTTCGCCAGGCAGGGTTGACAAATGGCGAATACAACAAACTCATCAGTTCATATTCTAAAAAAGCTGCTGCTGAAAAACCAAGTCAAAAAGAGAATTATTCTGAAATTGTTTCTTATCTCACGCAGAGAAAAAATGGCAAGGTTAATCGTCCCAAATCTCCTTCCTTAAAAGCTATTGTTGAGGAATTTTTTCAAACAAAAAAAACACAGTGAATATTATGAAAAAACTGTTTTTAGGCATTGGAATCGGAATAATTTTATCGTGCTTAGTTCTTACTTTCATAGACTTTCAAAACACAAATACCTCCCTGAATATGCCTCTAAGTTTTTCAGGAAACAGCATTGCTGTTGAGAAAAACTCTCCTGCTGACAGGATAAAACAAAGCGATATTCATGTTCTGAATGACAAAGTTGTTATTGACATAGAAAACCCTGAATGGGCAATGTTTACTGACACAAATTCAATGGATCCATTGTTTGATTCTGGCTCAAATGCCATCGAACTTGTGCCAAAATCAGAGCAGGAAATTCAGGCGGGAGATATTGTTTCTTACAAATCAGAATATGCTGACGGCATAATAATTCACAGAGTTGCCAAAATAGGAACTGACGAAGATGGTTGGTTTGCTGTGATGAAAGGCGATAATAATCCGACAGCAGATCCAGGCAAAGTTCGTTTTGATCAAATTCAAAGAGTTGTTGTGGCAATTGTTTACTGAGATTAACAAAATAAATGAAATTTAGCAGAGGTAAAAAATGAATCATGATGCACAAGCGAGTACAAGAGTAAGAGAGCCATCACCATTATTTCAATTTAATTATAATTCTCCTTTAGGTTTAAATGAGGGAGTTTCTCCTGGCATTTACATAAGTGAGATAGGACTAAAACAATTTAGGCAGGGTTATAGTTCTTTAGAAATTGAGACTCTACGTCTAAAGAGAGGTCATAGCGATATCATATATACGTCTGCTCTTTTTCAGTCTTACAATGAATCCTTAAAGGAGTTACCAACGCTAAAATCAATGAACTAGCCTTATAAAATAAGAAGTTATTAGGTGGTATTTTGTCAGTATTTTAGTTAATTTCAATTGTTACTTCAAAAAAGCAACTCAGATTTCATTTATAAAGAAAACCGCAAGCTTTTTAAATAAACCTGAATTTTATGGGTATAGTTTGATAAATCGGGGTAAAATGGGTGTCAGACTAACTAAAAAACAAGGTGGTTATAGAAAGTCATTAAGGTCTTAAATGCCTAAAATCGAGGCTTTGAAGGCTTTATAACATATCTTTAACACTTTATAGCACACAAAACGATTCAATTTAAGGGTGGTAAAATGAAAAAAGCAAGCTATAAGAAGCTTATTGACATTGTAGTGCCTGTATTGGCATTGCTATTCGCGACACTATCAGTAGTCGCAGCTTTGGCTTAATTCTGAAGATTTCTTACTTTTATCTTTTTTTTAACTTTTTATGATTTAGTTCTATCAACCTATTGCGTTTAAACCATAAATCTTTTTATATTCCGTTTTCTTTCCTTAGCTTATGCATCACATAACTCTTGCAAACGACATTGTCGAGGAAGCTGAAAAATACGGCAATATTAGAGCAATAACTCTTGAAGTTGGAGAACTGGCAAAAGCAACTCCTACCCAGATCAAAGAAGGACTGGCATATCTAAATGAATGGGATGTTAATGTTGTCCTGAAAAAAGCAGTTGTGAAATGCAAGTGCGGCCATAAAGGCATGCCAAAAATTGTCGACAGAAGCCATGATTTTATATTTTTTGAATGCCCTGTCTGCGGCGAGGTCCCTCAAGTGCTTGAAGGGGACGAGATAAAGATACTTAGTGTTGAAAAAGACGAATGAGTGTTAATAATCGGTTGAGAATTTAATTTGCTTAGCTCTGCAGAAAATCTCACTCGTTGCACTCGTTCGGGTAGCGTCGGCAAAACTCTTGCTGTTTAATTTGATGGAACGGTCAGGCCCCGTAAGGGACAACCCCCTGACCTTCTTTGACGTTTTTATCGAATGAGTTTTGCATGTTGACGCTACCTTTATTTTCTGCAGAGCAGTTCGTATTTAAGGGGGTTAAGATGTGTTTGACTATTCCGCATAGGATACTTAAGATTGAAGGAGACAAAGCGCTAGTCAGCGCAGCAGGCGCGCAAAAGGAAATAAGATTGCTTGATGATTCTTTTAATGAAGGGGACTATGTCCTTGTCGCGAACAAGATTGCGATAGAAAAGCTTTCTGAAGAGGAAGCATTGGAGGCGCTGGATGCATGGAAGAAAGCGATAAAAATTCAAGAAGACGAACTCCTGTAGAAGTTTACTTTTTAAGGTATGCTTTTCCTTGCACCTATGTAAAACTTGCAAGAGGAGAAATATCTGAATCTGACTATAATGAACTAGAAAAATCAGCGATAGAAGGGTTTATACTTTCAAGACCGAGACTTGAGAATATTTACAAAACTGCTTTTTTTCAAATAAGGAATCTGGCAAGAGAGATGCAAAAAGACATATGGGATTATGAAGTTATTGAGGAATATTTCATGCGCAGGCATAATGAAATCATCAACAAAGGTGAAGGTCTTTACTCAATTGCTCCTGAAAAACAAAAAGACCTTTCAAGAGTCAAGTTCGGAATAGTTTCTGAAAAAAAGAATGATGTCCTTACTGTTTCTTTTGAAGACAATACAAAAAGAAAAGTCCTAAATCATCTTGTTCCGAAAGCTCAGGCTGGCGATAAGGTAAGTGTTCATTATGCGCATGCAGTTGAGATTTTCAGTAAGCATTAAGTTAATTCTATAAAAGTCAAAGCTGTGGCGTATGCCGCCAAATACGCAAACACAATTCTCCTTGACTTTCCAGAACCCGACGGAGGTTCCATGAGAGGAGGGTTCAATATAAAAAACAGCGAGTGTTTGCAGGCGGCATGGCGAGGAACGAGCCAGACACAGCTTTGGCTTTAAGAAATGAACAAAAATTCTCTAAACTTAATGCCTGCGATTTTCAGTTAGATAGCTGGAATGAGCTAGATAGAAAGCAGGGATTCATCTTTTTTATTACGAAATTCGAACTTTTTTTCATTTTTTTCAGTAAGATTTATATACTCAGTATTTAAAGGATTGCATAATAGGATTCTGTTTAATCTTCGGCATATGACTTTTTTATAAGGTTTAACAGTTGAAAGTTCTTTCCAAGATTTAATTTTATTTTAGCTCTTTCAGCAGGAGTTCTCCATTTTTT
>JAUYGA010000114.1 GCA_030690755.1 Nanobdellota archaeon | reverse complement strand
GCACAAGATCAAGTACATAATATTGCATCATCAAGATCCAGATCTGTGCGCCTCTGTTCCTCTTTTTGAGAAAGAGCTGAAAAAAGAATTCAAAATATTCATTCCTGCAAGATCCAGTGTTTTCTGCCGTTTTTATGGAATAAAATCTGAAACAGTTTCTGTAAATAAGGATTATGTCAGATTAAGAATGAGTTCTGGCAGAGAACTGCAATTTTTCATGACTCCCTATGTCCACGCGCCAGGTGCAATGATAACATATGATGCGAAAAACAAGCTTGTTTTCACTTCAGATATTTTCGGCGCGTTTGAGCCTGACTGGAACCTGTACGTTAAAGAGAAAGATAAGCATCTTAAGCTTGTCAAAGCATTTATGGAACCTTACATGGGATGCAAGCCTGCTCTGATGAATGTCGCGAAGAAATTGCAGCAATTAGACATAGAACTTATCTGCCCTCAGCATGGATCAATAATAGATTCAGACATTAAATGGTGGATAAAACAACTGACAAAAATGAGGACAGGACTCGCGCTTAGAGAGGAAGTGAAGTGGTGGTGATGCTTTACTGACATGTCGATGCGCTGAACATTTTAATAAACTGATAAACTGATAAACTGATAAACTCGAAATTATTAAAAATGGCAACTGATGAATCAAAAATTGATAAATTAGACAATTTGGATCGCAAGGCGGTGCTGGCGTATTTAGACCCTTCGCAGTACAGCAATGTAACTATTACAATGCTCGATGACATAAAAAAGCATTTTGATCTTGTCATTTATATAACTATCAGCAAGTCATTTGATGTAATCCTTCGCAATATCCATGACAGAAAAATGTCTGATAAGAACATTATTTTCATCGATGCTGTGACAAAAACAATTGCATCAGGCAATTTGAAAGCGGATAATGTGTTTTTTGTTGACACGCCTGAAGATCTAACAGGTATGTCAATAACTATAACTCAGGTGCTTAAAGCCGCAAAAGGGGAGCATACTGCTGTAATAATCGACTCGCTGCAGACTTTGCTGAACTTCAACAGCGATGAAGAAGTTCTTAGATTCATGACTGTGGTTGTCAATAAAGTGAAAAAAGAAAATGCTTTGTTTATCTTTGCCACAGACAAAAATGATGCCATATTAAAAAAGGTTTTCCCTCTTATTGATGAAACAATTTCTGGCGATAAGTAATCATGTGTTTGTTTCCATGAGGTATATGAAGTGAGTCTGTTTGCGCGCGTATACCAACTCCAGAGATCATATTCAAAAAAAGATATTGAACTGATAATTGGAATCAAGATAAAGTTCTTAAGTGTTGGTGTACAATGACGAAAAAAACACAACCCGAATCAAATCAAGTCGCATGGATAATCCTTAAAACAGTTAAACATCTAAAAGTCGGAAAATACAAGCTAGCCCAATTCTTGAAAGGCTCAAAATCAAAAGAGATTTATCAGACAACAAATGAAGTCGGCTATGGCGGTTTAATGTGGTATGACATCCCGACAATTATAGGATTTATTGAGCAGCTGGAAGCAATAGGCTTGGTGCATAGAAAAGAGATTTCTGGAAGCTTTAGCGGTTATTCGATATTTGAAGTGACAGAAGCTGGAGAGAAAGTCCTGCATGATAAAACTCCAATCGCTCTTCAAATCATAAAAGAAAAAAAGCCTATTTATGTAGGAGGTTCAGAGAAAGAAACATTGAGATTATTGCGCGAAGGCAAGACTGCTTGCGAAATAGCTAAAGAAAGAAATCTTGCAGAATCGACAATCTACACGCACTTTTTCAGGTTAATTGCAACAGGAGGCCTTTCAAGCAATGAAGTGGTGGCAGAAGAAAAGATAAAGCAAGTACTGGCTGCTGCTGACGCATTTGATAAAATTCCTTCTGTTAAAGAAGTCAAAGAACGGCTGCCTGAAGCGAGCTATGATGAGATACGCTGCGTGTTAGCAGATGTGAAAAGAGGAAGTAAATCATTTTCTGTTAAAAACTCTGAGGTGATTCAATGAACACATTATCAAAAGAAGATGCATTGTTGTTTCATAAACTGATGAACTCTCTGCTATTTTATGTAAATACAAAAACAGGATTAATAAAAAATGCGAACAACAGCAAGGAGTTTCTTCATCGCGATATAGCGGAAACTATGCCTTTACGGAAAAAAATATTCTCGGATAAATATAATTTTATTGATAACTACATCACGGGCAATCCTGATAAATTTAATGAAGAAGAGCTAAAAATTATAGCTTCATGGAAGAAATATAAGGCAGACAAGTTTTTTGTTGTCAAACACGCCAAAGAGTATAGCCTGTTTTTTAATTCAGATAGTCAAAAAGTGTATGGCGTCAAAGGCATAACTGATTCTTTTGAGGAAAAATTTCGCGGACATACGCCAGTCTTGGTCGATATTACATTAATCCCCTTCAAAGAGCACATGATATATGATGGCGTATTTGCGCCTTACCCAGTTTCATTTGGCGGAGGGATGAGAAGAAATTTGAAGCAGGAATCAGAAGAAGCAGTCCAGCAATTCGGCATAATAACTGATTTAAATGCCGCTCTGATTGTAAAACCGCAAGATGATGAAGAAATGCTGCGTTTTTACATGAAGTCAGTTGATAATAAATTCAAGTATGGAGAAGAAATAAAAAAATTAAAGAAGAAGTCAAAAGAATTGGAAGCAATATTTTGTCAGGAAGAAGCAAGAGATTACGCCAGGGGTTCCAAAAAGATGCTCAAAGACTTAGGAATTAAAGGCTACTTCGCAGTTTTACTGCACACCATTGTCGCAAGCGGAGAGAGCGAGAAAGAATTAAGGGCGAATATGGAAAAAATAATCCCTGAAGATAAAAGAAATTGGATATACGAGTTTAAGCTGTGATTGTTAGAGCTAACTTGAACTTGATTTTGTGTTTTCTCGTCTGACAGTTTCTGAAAAATTTTCCTATTAACAGAAATGATTAAAGTTTGGTTTCACCATTGCCATAAATAACTTGACCTGAATAATTATTCCATAATGCTGCCAAATAGAATGGCGTTTCGTGTTCTTCTCCTAATTTAATCAACTTATTCATAGTTCTTAGCATATGCTTTTTTGCATTATCGTGCGATTCTGATGCAGTATTGCCTTTTATCAGAGAAATCGGCACAACATTTGATGGCTCTAAGAATAATTTTGCAACATTGTCATTGCTTGGTTTTGCGCTCCATTTCTGATCAACAAAAAAGATGAAAGGCTTGTTGTATCCAATAAAACTTCCACCGCTTGTTCCTTTCATGCATTCCGGGCCTAAGAGACTGCCTGCGTCGCATGATCTTGCATAGACAATTCTATCCTTCAGCAGCCCATCATTTTCTCCGAGTTTAATAATTATATTTTGCCTATAGCCAAAAATAGAATCAGGCGCGCCATGACCATTTAGCACAACTAACTTATAATCAATCTTTTTCATTATTTCTGAAAAGTCTTTCATATTTAGCTGCCTGTCTTTAATCACCTTGGTTCTTAAAGATCTCTTATCAGCTTCCTCGGTGATGAATTTTGAATAGAAAGAAAGGTAGGCTGTTGCATCATCATTTTCAGGACAAGTAATCAACAATCCGCTTTGCATTTTAAACCTTATTGAGCTCCTTAATAAGCTCTCCGCTTGTTATGGCGCGGATAAAATTCATATGCATTTCCACAATTTGTATGCCTTGTTTATCTCCTTTTTTGACATGCTGAATCATCTCTTCCTTAGAAAGGGTTCCGCTTCCCCCGATAGACATCTTAATGCCCGCAGGCATGTTTGCATCTATTCGCGCTATGACTAGCTTCTTCATTTCCTCATTGATTTCTTGTTTTACCATAGTGGTATATCATATTATTTTTGTAACAGTTAATTCTTTTAAAATTTTTTTGCAGATTTTTGAGTTGTTCTTAACCTCAAAGTAAGCGGCATTCCAGGAATATGTTTTTTCATCAATAATGACAATGATATCTTCCCTAAGATTATCCGGAATATTTGAGTATATTCTCAAAAATTTGGCTTTTTTATCTTCCATCTTAAGCATGCAGTTAGCACATCTTATATTTAAATCTTGGGGGAATTTCTGCCCTGCCCAACATCTCGCAGCGACTTGCGAGTCGCGCTTCGATAGAACTCTGCAATAAAAACCTTTAAATACATTCTTCACTCTTCCTCCTGCATGGCAGAAAAAGGGGTAAAAGTTCCTAGATTTGAGGATGAAGAAAATCCTTTAAGGACTGGAAAAGTCAAGGCTAATTCTGAAACTAAACCTGCAGATGAAAAGGTCAATCCTCCGGTTTATGTTAGGCCTGTCAAGAAAGAGTCTTTTTTTGAAAAGCTTAAACAGCAGCTGACTGGAAAAAAAGCAGACAGCGGAAAAATAGATAATGAAAAAGCAGATGGCGGAAAATCAGATAATGGAAAACCCGATGAAAAAGATTTTCCCGAGAATAAAACTGAAGAACATCAAGGTCAAAACTTCAGCGCTAATCTGTCTGAAAATAAAAAACCTCAAAATGAAAGCTTGTATTCTAAACTTAAGGATTTGCTGGTCATCAATTCAAAAAAACGTTCTGAGCTGGAGCGAACTTCGACTGGGATTCCTGGACTTGATGACATGATACAAGGGGGTTTCATAAAAAAGAGCATAAACATAATCGCAGGAAGTCCTGGAGCAGGCAAATCAATCTTTGCAATACAATTCATAATTGATGGAATAAAAAATCACGACGAAAATGGCATATACATCTCTTTTGAGGAGAAAAAAGAAAGTTTCTACAAATACATGCTGCAGTTTGGCTGGGACTTAGAAGCGTATGAGCGGCAGGGAAAATTCGCATACATAAGGTATAGCCCAGAACAAGTCGACCAGCTGTTGGAAGAAGGCGGAGGTATTGTTGAGAATATTTCCCAAAAGATAAACGCAAAAAGGATAGCAATAGACAGCATCACTGCTTTCACGCTTCTTCATAGAAATGAACTTGCGACAAGAGAATCGCTTCTAAAGCTTTTTGATCTTATAAATAAGTGGGGCTGCACGACAATTGCTACGGCAGAACAGGAATCAGACCCCGAAAAGCACAAGCCTTCTGTTATTGAGTTTGAGGCAGACGGTGTAATCCTTCTTTACAATTTTAGGAAAAAAGACATACGGCAGCGCGTCGCCGAAATACTCAAGATGAGAGGCACAAAGTTCACGCAGAAGATTTTCCCAATAAAGATAACAAAAGAAGGGATTGTGTTCTATCCTGACGAAACTGCGTTCTGAAAAAGCAATGATGTTTGTCATGTTTGTCGCAGGTTGGTCTTCTTTTTGACTTGCCTGAAAACTGCAGGATATCATTCACTAAATGGTTATATTGTATAACCGAAAGCTTTAAATAGTCTTTATTGGTTATAATGTATAACATGGTTGAAAAAGAGAACATCTTGCAATTCAAAAAATCCGCAGACTCATTATATCTGATGAAGGATTATACATCAGCGACAATTCTTTATTTTAAGACCTTATTTGCGGTTCAAGACTATGTCTTGCTGCAGGAAATAGGGCAGTCTCCTAAAGACCATGCAGAACGGTTTAGGCTTCTGCAAAAATACTTCCCTGCTAGCTATGAAACCTTGGACAGAGAATTCTCAACATACAGGGATACATATTCAAAAATAATATTTAAGGAGACTTGCGGCCATGTCAAGAAAATTGTAGAAAATGAAATTAAACATTTTAAAATTAGCTAAACTAAGCAAAGCTTTTCAGAAAGGGCATGCTGATGAAATAAGGGATATAATCCTCTTCGGTTCTGTTTTAAGAGGAAAGTCAGAGCCGGGAGATATAGACATTTTGATGCTTTTTAATGCAAAAATAAATAGGAACATCGAATATGAATTTAAAAAACAAGCTTCAAAAATAATTAAAAATCTTTCTTTAGTTTCGACAACTGAGAATATGCTCTACGCGCCTTCATTTGCTGCGAGAGAAGCAATATTATTCGAAGGGTATAGCCTTATCGAAAAACAGTTTATAGCATCCCATTATGGTTTTGATTCTTGCGGGATATTCATATATTCAACTAAAAAACTTAAGAATGTCGAAAAGACTAAATTCTATTATGCATTGAATGGCAGAAGAAGTTCGCCCGGAGTTATAGATTCTCTAAAAGCGATTAAATTGTCAGACAGCATGATTTCAGTTCCATTGGAAAACGTTGAAGAAGCAAAAGAATTTTTTGACCAACAAAATATAGAATTCAAGTATGTGCCATCTCTCCTGCCTTCAAGATTGGCAAAAAAGCGCATTATTGGAAAGAATTGACTAATATTCTTGATGCATTTAAGTTTGACGTATGTGCATAGCATCTTGCTCAACTTAGGGCCTCGCCCTAAAGGTACCCGACGTGCGGGGCAAGCCCGCACTACGCTCGCAATTACGAAAATCATGAAGGCGAGCGGAGTGCAGCTTCATGCTGCACCTCTTTTGATCCT
>JAUYGA010000113.1 GCA_030690755.1 Nanobdellota archaeon | reverse complement strand
TGACTGGTTTTGAGATGCTGCCAACATTTGTTACCTGTACACTTGCAACTGATGAGCTTATCTTATCGATGGAAGCTTTCAACTTCTCCATGTCTGCCACATCCCTATCAGTTCTTGCATAAACATCATTGAGATTTGCAGTTCCCTGCGTTTTTGTAGCTTCAATTGCCTGGCCTTGCTCAGCTAATGAAGCGTCAAGAGACCTTAGATTATCTTCAAGACTGCTGACCAGGGCAAAAAGAGTGCCTATTCCTGCGTCAGAAAAATTACTTCTCCTGTTTAGTGTAGCATTTAAAGCATCAAAATCCCTCTTTGTAAGACTCATTTTAATCATTATGTTATTTTTCTCAGATGAATTTGGGACCCCTGACATATGCTCTTCAGTATAAGCAATAAGCTCCCAACCTTTTTCTACAGCTTCATAACCTGCCGCTCTCAGGTTTTCAATAGACATATTTACTTTCAGTGACGAATCTGAGAAATCCTGCGGTTTGAAACTAGACATACTGTAATTCAACTTCAATACTTCAACACGATTTAAGGTATCCTTTACCTTTGCTCTGCTAACTTTAAGGTCTTCATATACAGAATCAGCCAAAGGTTTCATACTAGTTGCTTCCTGCTGAGAAACATAAAGAGATTCTGTCAAAACAGTTGTCAAATCTCGAGTTATCTCTTCTGAGCGCTCTGAAACTTTTGAAGAAACAGCGTTCATAACGACGGTTACAAGATTGACTTTTGAAGGATCAACAAAGAAAACAATCTCATTTGTCGCATTATTTTCTATTGCCAATCTAGGAAAGTAAAGGCAAATATTTATTGTTCCAGTCTTAACATCATTGACACAAAAATCCTTATTCGTGTAATCAGAAACCTGAAGATTTGCCTGCTTCATCTTAGTGATAAAAGAATCTGTAAGTTCATTTTTCTCGTCAACAAAAACACCGACATTTAATTCATACTTATTTGATGTATTAAAAGACATACCTACTAGAAGGATAACAATCAATGGACCAAGAAGCATTATCAGAGCAGAGCTTCTGGAACGGATAAGAATCTTCAAATTTTTAATAAAAACATTTAATGCCTTCATCTTACCTCTTTTTCATAATATTCTCATAATCTATTCTCATAATCAATTCAGTTATTAATAATAAACAAGATAATGCGATGTGTTAACAAACACAAGCTTCTTCCTCTTGACCTTCCTCTCTTTTGCTTTTTTTCTCAATCTTTTCCAAGACTTTTGTTAGATTACTTACACCATAAGCAGATTTTACATGAGCTGGAGTGCCTATTACCTCTATATGCCCATTAGTCATAACAACAACCCTGTCGCACATTTCTTCTATCTCCTCTATATAATGAGATGCAATAACAATAGTTGTTCCTTTGGCCTTTATCTTCTCAATAAGACTCCAAATCTCCTTTCTTAAGATAGGATCGAGCTCTGAAGTTGGTTCATCAAGAAGTAGAACTTTCGGTTCATGAATAAGAGAGCAAGCAAAATCTAGGCGTTTTTGCATACCTCCTGATAGATTTTCACCAAGCTTATTTTTGCATTCCTGGAGTTCCATAAGCTCCAGTATAGTTTTCATATTTGTTTGTCTGACTTTTCTTTTTAGCCCATATAAAGCGCCAAAATAATCAATATTCTCTGAAACAGTCAGCTTTTTGTAATAAGAAGGCTCTTGAGCTGCAAAACCAAATAATTTTCTTACAAGATTCTTTCTTCTATGAACATTCACATAAACAGGCTTTCCTGCTTCTTCACCAATACAAAACAAGATTTTACCTTCTTCAGGATCCAAATAACCTATAATAGAATTCAGAAGGGTGGACTTGCCAGAGCCATTAACCCCCATCAAACCAATAATCTCTCCCTTATTTATGTCTAGATTTATATCATGAAGAACAACACGAGTGCTGTATGCCTTTGTAACTCCCTCTATTTTTATGATTGGCTGAGCCATTTAAGTAATGATAACTAACTTATTTTTAAAGCTTGCGTTTTTAAGAAAATATCGCGCAGGAATATCAGCATAATTAGCATAATTAAGCTAAAAAAAGCATGATCAAGCAAAAAAATAAAAAAAATATACAAACAAAAATAATCTCAAAACTTACACGCGCCATACCTGTTCTCGAATGATTCTCTCTTCTTAATGAGCAGGACTTTATTTTTTGTCATCAGAACATAAGGGGGAATAGGCTTTATGAATTTCCAGGCGCATGAAAAGGTATAGGCCCCCTGATTTGGTATGGCAAGCAAGTCCCCTTCCTTTATCCCCTGGCCAAAATATTGTTTTCCAAAGTAATCGTTAGGGTCGCAAGTCGGACCATAAATTATTTTTTTAGTTAAATCATAGGAAGGATTATTTAGATTTATGATTGGAGCGAATTCTATCTCATACCTGTAATCGCCAACCATAGAAACGCCGCCGTCAGTTATCACGCTTCTCTCATTCTTGACAGACATTACGCGAACAACTATCATAGATGAATGAAGAGAGATGAAACGCCCAGGCTCTAAAAAAACATCAAGTTCTTTTCCAAGAGTTCCAAAAAGCTTTTTCAGTTCTTCAGATATTTCTGAAGCAAAATTTTCTATAGGCTCTGTTTCCTCATTAACAATTTCCAGCGGATTAAAACCAAAATCCCTGCTAGGATCATCGCACTGTTCTTTTAGTGACTCAACCAATGTCCCTTTTGGCATGTATTTTGCAAGATTTGCAGTTCCTTCAGGATAAAAACCGCCGCCTATATCAATGAATTTCAGATTAACCAAATATTCTTTTGGCAAACTCATAAGCAGCTGACTTACAATTTTTATATTCTTCAAATATTTACTGGGATTCATGTTCCATGAACAGTGGAATTGTATTCCTTGCCATTCAAGGTTTTTGTTCTTATTAACAATCTCAATTGCCTTTTTTAGTTCAATTGGGTCTATGCCGAATTTAGACCAGGTTTGCATTATCAAGTTGTCAGGATTTATGCGAAAACCAACGCGAACTTTATTCTTGTTCTTTTTGAGCAGCTCATCACTTTTGCACAAGTCTGAAAGACGCTCAAGCTCATTTATGTTATCTATGTTAATTATTACCCTATCGCAATTTTTAATCGCAAGAGTCAACTCTTCATTATCTTTACCAGGTCCTGTAAATATAATCTTATCAAACCCTATCTTTAATGCCAATTGGAGCTCAAACAACCCTGAAACATCTGCTTTCATCCCCATCTCTTTTACTTTTTTTATCTGCCATGGCAGATCATTGCTTTTGAATGCATAGAAAAAATAAGAATTTTTAATGTATCTTCTGAAAGCACCGCAAAAAAGTTTAACGCGGCTTTCTAATTTTTCCTCATCAAGAATGTATTGTGGCGTTCCAAATCTTCTTGCGCTCTCAATTATAAGCTCTTTCTTTGCCAACGTTTCCTTAATGTATTGGTTAAACAAGTCCATGTTGGCTTTTTTAGGTTTCCAATCCCAAATCTTCTTAAGAACAGGAGCTACATCTTCCCAACTCGAACTGTTTTTCCCGTTTTTCCCACAGATTGGTTTAATTTTTTTCTTAGCCATTTCTTACTCAGTTTATTTATTGATTGTACTTTTTTATTTTCTTATTTTTTTTTATTTTCTGTCTGATCTTATTCAGTCGATATTTTGATATCAGTATTCTTTTTTATCTCATCTAAAACATGATCAACTTCCTGATAACCTTCAACTACAATGTATCCAAGAATCTTGTCATAATAATCCTCTGGCAGATCGCCGATAATATCCCCTTGTTTGCAATAAATGTGATAATCCAGCATATTTATGCTTTTTGTTAAATTTCTCAATTTGGAGAAATCCGCTTTTTTGATCTTTCCTGTTTTGTCTGATTTTATATAAACAATCATGCCTTCCTTTTCAGGAAGTCTATAATCAATTTTTTTTCTGTCTTCCAGAATTGCATCCATAAGATAACCTAAACTTGAATATCCATAAACCAACCTCATCAGATGAATGAATGGCGCGCATCCTGTTCTGATAGAGCTCTCAATAACATAAACTTTTCCATTATAGAATTTAAAATCCACCATACACGCGCCTTTTTCTATTTGAAATGCGAGCGCTATTTTTTCTGAAATCTCCTCTAATGTTTTTATTTTTATTCCAAACCGAGACAAACGCGTTTCATTAACGAGCGCATATCCGTTGAACATGCCTATTGCCTTATCATCTGATCCATCATCAAACTTCTTTATTATCCTCAATATTTTCACTTTACCTTTCCAGACGATAAAATCAAAACTATACTCTTCGCCGCCAACAAACTCTTCAAGAAGGAATGTTTTTTTGGTATCAACTTTTATTCTTTTTTCATCCAAACCGAAACTTATGTTTCTCAACCTTTCGTCTTTCCTGTTCTTCAGACTTTTTATAAGATAGCCAAAATTATCCTGCAATTCTTTTTTTGTCTTATTGAGAAATATAAATTCGCTGCCTGTTCCTGTCAGCAATTTCAGAACAACTGGAAATTTCATGTTTCTGAAACCACTTGTGTTTTTGAAATCACAATCTTTTGACGAAATGAGCCTGAAATCAGGAGTCACGATCCCTTGTTTTTTAAAGTGCTTTTTCATCAGAAACTTATTAGATGCTCTAGATGTTGTTTCCTTTCTATAAAATTTGAGTTTAAATGAATTAGCAATCTTTCTTGTCGCTTGAAAACCATCCTCATCATCTATTCCGATAATTCCCTTGAAATTAATGCAAGGAATATCACTCTCATTTTTCCATTCTTGAATCTTATTTATTGTTTTTTTTATATCCTTAAAATCATCAATTATGAAATTTGATCTGTCGAATGATTCGCAGAACTGGTCTGAAACTATCAGCACTTGTTTTGGATTCTTTAGACTCTTGACAATATTGTTTAGGTCATTGTTCTCCACAAATAACGCTACAAAAATAAGAACTTCTTTGTTGTTTTTGGCATATAATTTACCGATTTTACCGCTTACTTTGTCTGCCATCTTTTTATAATCTCAATAGTCCAATTCCTCTTTAAATATAGAAATCAGTTCAGGCCTGATTTTTTTAGGTATAGTTTTTCCTTCATGTATCCCGAAAAATTTCTTTCGTAATTCTTCTTCCCGCTCTTTTGCTTCGTTTAGATGATGTTCTTTGAATTTGTCAATCAAATACCCTTTTGCGCCATTCTTGAATGCAAGATAGAATGCAAACAACTGCTCGTCTCTGACTGCAGGAGGTCTTTCATAAGCTCTTTTTGGTTTTGAAAACAAAGGATATTCCTGCTCATGTTTTTTGTCGAGAAAATTCACTTTAAAACTCATTTTAGCAGGTTTTAGACCAACAGCCAAAGAAAAAATATAGGTCTTTGCGCACATAGGGCAGCTGTAACACCATCTTTCTTTTTCAGATCCAGAACAGGACATGACATACTTCAAAAGATTCGGATATCTTAATAGCATCTTATATTCTGCAATATTGTATATCGGCTCAATCAAACTTAAAACCCGGAAGTCGCCGCCGAAATCATCAAACTGATTATTAATCATCTCCATGTATTCGCTTGTCTGGTCATAAGAGGTGAAGGCCTTATAACCATCTTTATTTTGAAAAGAATCATTGAAGTTATGTTCATTGCCAAAAACAATATATTTAGAATTGAATTTTTTTGCCACAGGAAGAATCTCAAGCGCATAAGACAGCATTGCATTTGTCTTTGTAAATTCTTCTACAGTCTTTGTCTGATCTGTAAATATTTTGTCTGTATTATCCCTGACAATGTTAATATTCTTTTTGAATTTTTTTGTGAAATCTTTGATTAAAAGGATTTTATGCTTATACTCATTAGCGTCAAGCTCCTCTGTATCATTAAAAAATATCAAGTTATTGTTTAAATTGAGTTCTTCCGCAAGCCCAAATGACAACAAACTATCTTTCCCAAAAGACATACCCATCATAATACTGTTTTCATCAGGCTGTTCCTTCAATGATATTTTTTTTGCATCATTTCCAAACCTGATTTTCATGCTCTTAAATGCGTCAATAAGGCTTTTCGTATCTCCATCTACTTCTTCTGCAATTCTTGGAATGTCATTAAGAACGCCTTTCTCTATTGACTGATAAAAAAAGGGTTTGTTCTTATAGATGAGGGGATTATTTAATGCCCAAGGCATCGTGAACAAACACACCAAATTATCCAGTATTGCTTCACAATTCTGTTTTCCTAACCCTTTAAGAGAATCCTTATCATATTCTATATCAAAACTATTTCCAGCCACAGCTATCTTCATTAAGTTTCCTTGTAATTCGTAATATGGTTTCAACGACTGTTTTTCTGATTGTTTCAATGATGGTTCTGATGATGGTTTTAACATTTTGTCTCCATAAATTATCCTCTTAAAAATTAATCACTCAACTCCTCTTTGTATATTGAATAGATTTTTGTTTTTAATTTTTTTGAAACTTGCATTTTTGATTCATGTATCCCGAAGAACTCGGTTCTCCATTCTTCCTCTTTTTCTTTTGCAAAATCCAAATACTTTTCCTTAAATTTATTTATCAACTTGCCTGTTGCTCCATTTTTATACGCCAGATAGAATGAAAAAAGCTGTTCATTTCTTCCAACACCTATCTCTTCATAAAGCATCCTCTTGTTTTGATTTTTATTTGAATTATCTTTGCTCTCATTTTTCTGTTCATCAAAAATAGAATAATATCTTGCCTCGCCATTAAGCATGTTATTTGTAAAACCAACTACCTTAGGGTCAATACCCAGCGCAGTTAACATAATATAAAGCCTTGCGCATTTTGTGCAGTGACCGCACCACCTGGCATTGGCAACTTTTTTGCTTTCATCTGGAAAACATGAATATTGGTATTTTGCGAGCTCTGGATATCTTTTGTAAAGTATTTTTAAAATTGCGAGATCCCCTACTGGTTCTATCAGACTTGCAACTTTCAATTTACTGAATTTTGCAAGAAAAGTGTTCATTTCAGCATTCCATTCAGAGCTCTGGTCAAAAGCAGGATAACATCTGTTCCCAAACTTGTCCAATACATAATAATTACAGCTTCTTTCATTGCCTAAAAAAATATATTTTGAATTATGATAATGCGCAGAAGGCATTGCAAGCATGACATATTCTGTTATCAGATGGCTCAACAGATATTGGTTTTTGCTTTTTATCTTGAAATAATCAAAATCGTGAAGAAGCATGGCGTCATTAAAGACTTTTTCAATCTCTAACCCGAATTCCTTTTTGAAGTTAGTTGAAAGCTTGTTCTTATAGTTCATTTCTATTGGCGCGCCTTTTTCTTCTGACATGAACAGGTTTGTTTTAAGGCCTAGTTCTTTTGCAAGGCCTAATGTGATTAAGCTGTCTTTCCCAAACGAGAAACTTATGATGCTTGAATTAGGATCATCAAATCCTGAAAATTTCATTCTTTTGATTTTGGTGTCCTTAAACTTGTAATTTGCGTTTCTTATCAAATCTGCCTTGTCCTCAGGAGATTTGTCTTCGGAATAGGCTAATGATGGGATGTCCATAAGTTGCATCCTGATGAACTGACTTTTAAGCAAAGGCTCAGCGGTGTTGAGATTTATTTCTTTTTCAGAGAACATCAAAGGAAAATGCACGCTCTTCAGAAAAGCATAATTGTCCATGAAAAAATTCCTTTGGTCTTTGCTGAGTTCTTGCCAATGGTTTGGAGAAAAAATTACTTGATAATTCCTGTTTTTGAAATTCACACAAAGACCATTCTTTTTTTCAGAAAATAAAATGTTCAGCTTCATATTTTTATTCCCTTGCTTATTTTTAATTATTTGATACCCATCAATTATCTGATAACCATCATTTGATATTTATAGAATGTCTTTTGCCAGCAACATCAATCACTTTTCCCAAAAGCTCTTCATAACTCATGCCTGCTGCATAAGCTGCTCTTGGCAATCTGGAGTTTTCTTTAGGATCAGGAATTATTCCCGGCAGCGAATTAACTTCTATAATGTTTGGCTGGTTATCCTTATCGAATCTTATGTCTAATCTGGCCCAATCTTTACATCCAAGAACATTGAATGCTTTCAGAGCAACATCCTCTATTGCTTTTTTTGTATTTTTGTCGAGTTTTGCAGGACATATCAAAGGGTCTATTTTGCTCGTACCATCATCCCATATCCATTTTGCTTCATATGAATCGATTTTCGCAGCGTTCTTTGGCAAAAAATCAAAATTAAGCTCAATTATCGGCAAAACTTTTGCTTCCTTGCCATTGCCAATAATACCTACAGTGAATTCCCTTCCATCAAGAAATTCTTCGACCAAAGCAGGCTGCTTATATTTTTTAATTATCTCCGAAACTTTCTTTTTTAATTTTTTTTCATCATAAACAACACAATCGTCCTTTATTCCCTTACTGGAACCCTCTGCAAGAGGTTTTATTATCAGAGGAAATTTTAAGTCACCCAATTGTTCTTTTTCTGAATTGAAAACCTTAAACTTTGCATTTGGTATATTATAATGGTTCAATATCTCTTTTGTCCGGGCTTTGTCAAGAGTTACTGCCAGAGTCAATGGTCCAGAACCAGTATAAGGGATACCTAACATCTCAAGCATTGCAGGAATATGCGATTCTCTGGATTCTCCCCTTAAACCTTCGGCAATATTAAAAACAAGATCAACTTTTTTATTATCTTTAAGCTCCTTTAACTTATGATATGCATATTCATCAGCTTCTACACAAATAACTTTATGATTATTCGCTTCTATTGCCTTTCTAATGCCAGCTATAGTCTCAGGAGAATCAAATTCTGCATAGATGTCTGCTTCGGGATTTTCCAAAGAAGGCGCTACTTTTTTCACATTATACAAAAAAGCTATATTAATCAAAACCACCACTATTTTTTATTAAAAATGACCTCTTTTAACATATTTTTAATATCTTGATTATTAATGATTATTAATTGTTATTTAATATTTACTGTTATTTGTCATCATTTTATTTTGTTTTCATTTATTGTTCTTTCATTCACTTTCATTTTCTTTTAAAATGAGTCATTTCCATATTGGATTCTGCTTCTGCGCGTCTTAAATTCTTTTCAGAGATGTGTTCTGAAAGCTTTTTTGAACAATTACCGCAATAAACCTTTTTACCGTCCCTTAAACCTTCACATATTGAACATAATGCTTTATTGCACCAAACACATCTAGTTACAGCATCTTTGTTATGATCTTTGCATTTATCAACCATTTTGTTTTTCGCTAGTTATCTCAAGTATAAAAATTTTTTGTCATTTGCGGGTGTGGGACAGTAAAACTTAATTACCTAGCCAGAATAAATTGTGCCATAAGTAAATTAATGAGTTAGCAGTATCAA
>JAUYGA010000112.1 GCA_030690755.1 Nanobdellota archaeon | reverse complement strand
TGACTGTTCGGTTTACTGTCCCACACACGTCATTTGCCAGTTTAATCAGCTAGTTTAATCGAGGCATAGCAAGCAGATACCCTGTAAAGATGGTAAAAAAGAATAATCAAAAAAACATAATCAAGAATTTGATAAAAAACAAAAAAATAAAGAAAAAAAAAGAAAAAAAACAAAATTGTTTTTTTATTCGTCAGCTGCTAGAGCCCAGATGGCTTTCAAGCAAACGATTACTGTAGCACCCATAACGAATGCCATCATTGCGCCGAAAATACTTGACAAATAAGCACCAACCACTGCGATTGATCCCAAAGTATTTCCGCCAAAGTAGGTCACGATTATCAATGAAACAGCTGCTGCCAAGAAACTCATTGTTTCTTTGCCTGTAACATTCAAGAAACCTACAATCAATCCTAGCACTACTAGTATTGATACAATTGCTCCACTTAGTCCTTTTGCATCAGTTGCATATACTAGGCCTGCAATAATTGCGATAACTATACCAATTATAAATGCCCAGCTTCCAACTTTTTGCATTGTATTTTCTTTTCCTTTGCTCATTTTTTTACCCCTCCTTTAAAGTTTAAAATGATTTTATAATTAAAAACAAGTTTTAATATATAAATCTTATGTTAATTCGAGAGGACAATGTTTTGTAAAACATTAAAAATCAAGAAAAAACATGGGGGAAATGTTATTTTAGAGTATTTTTAGATATACTGAGATGTTTTTTAGATACTTTTTAATCAATCCTGTTGATTCTAATGCTTTCTATGCCTTCTGCTTCAAGAACTTGAGTTACAGTCCTCCTTTCAGGTGAACCAATAGGTTTAGGTTCATCAACCGGCGCTGCCTGAGATTCTGTATTTGATTTTGGTTTTTCTTCCAACATTGCGATCAGCTGGTTTGATAAATTCTCCATTTCCTTCAATTTTATAGGTATTCTCTCTTTTGACATCCTTTGCCCATCACCAATATTCTCGGAGCATGCTTTCATCAATTCGAGATGGTCTATCACTTTGATTATGTCTTTGCTGCCGTTCTCTTTGTAAAGCTTTGAAAACGCTTTTATCCAGTCATCTACCTCCAGAATTAGGTCATACGTCTCGTTTGCGGTCCTGGTCTCTTTTTTGACCAGGAAAATAGTCTTGTTGCAGAACTCTTTCATTCGCTTTACTATTTCTTCATTTGATAGGTTTTCGATATACATTTTTAAAAATCCAGACAAAATTCTTATTTCTTACGATAGGATAGTGTTTCTTTATTAATTTTTCTAAATAAGGTTGTTCTGAATATTTATCGAAGAATCATTTTTATTGAAGAGTTATTGATAAATTATTTATACTACTTCCAACTTCCATCCAGGCATGGCAACTAAACAGAAACATAAAAAGAACAAATCCAGCAAAACAATAAAACAGGTTAAAGTTAAACAAAAGGCTAAAAACAATAAGGCCAAAAGACCTCTGAAAAAGACCAAAGTAGTCAAATCAAAAAACAATAAAACCGCATCTAAAGAGATTATCACAAAACATATGAACATCAATGAGATTGTCAGCAAATATCCCAACACGATAGAGGTTTTTTTCAGGCATAACTTCTATTGCATCGGCTGCCAGGCAGCTGCCTTTGAAAGTTTAGAACAGGGAGCAAAAGTTCATGGTTTAAGCGATGCGGAAATTGAACAGATGGTAAAAGAACTGAATCAAGTTGCTTTTCAGGAAGACAAATTTGAAGATAAATTATTACACAAAAAATAGCAGCCATACACTATATTCATTCTTAATTATTTTCTTCAATTGTCATCAAATTTTACAAATTTCACTTTACTTATCTTATGCCTATTCTCATCTATTTTCTTTGTCAATGTTTCCATAAATCTAGTCATGAGTTCACATGCAAACATCTTGCACTCGCCACACAAAACTTTTCCCTGCTTGCATAAATAGTATCTTTCTTTCAACAGAGCATCATCCTCTATTAAGTGCTGCTTATACATCTCATAAATCATGCATTTCTCTGGCACGCCTCCAAGTTTTCTTTGCTCTTCCTGATTCTCACGGCCGCCTGTCAATGCGCGATTTAGTTTTTTACAGGCGCTCTTCGGATCTTCTGGAAGTTCAATAAATGATTCAGGCTTTGATTTGGACATCTTTGAAGAACCGTCAAGAGCAGGAGTATATTTATGATACATTGAACTAGGCAAGAAAAATTTCTTTTCTTTTGTTCGTCTTACAATATCTCTGGTCAATCTAATATGGGGATCTTGGTCTATCCCTGTTGGTATTATACCAGGCATCCTGTTTATCAGCTGAGGAAACAATATATCTCCTGCCTGTATCACTGCGCTCATTATCCTTCCTGGATCTGCATTTCCATAAATAGCTTTAAATTCGTTAAGAGTTATCTTCTTTGCAAACTCAAATCCTAGCTTTACAACTTCTCTGTTCTGTGACTGAAAATAAAAGGTTGTTTTGTTGATATCAAGGCCTAATGAAAGATAACAAGGTATATGGAACTCAAGAGCTCTTTTCCTTGCTTCTTCTATCGAAACACCTCTTGCTGCTGCTGATTCTAGGTCTGCAACCAAAACATAAGTTTCTGCGCCATGCTCCTGAAAATACCTTATATTCTCTATAACCATTTTAGTGCCAAAATGTATTTTATCAGCAGTTGGCATTATCCCGCTAAGGACATAGAACTTTTTTTCATTCTTTATCGCTTCAGAAATCAATTTGAGATCTCTTCCAGCAAAAATAATGTTTCGTCTCATTAACCTGTTTGGCTGAGGGAAAAGAGCCAAGTCAAATTTTTCCAGCCCAAAATCTGTAATTATCTTTTCATAATCTTCAATCAGGTCTGATCCATATGGATCTATTGTTTTATTTGTTGTGTTGGTGGTGGTATTTATTTTTGCATCCATTTTGAAATTCATCCAAATATCTTTTTTATGACAATAAAAGCATTTTCCCTTTTTTTAGGAAAACAAGCAATGCCTATTTTTATATGATAACAATCCCCTTCATCAGTTATCCAATAATCATCATTAATCAATCTTTGCTTATCTAAACGCATAAAAAAATTCAAATCATCATCCAGTCTTGAATCAGTCTGTCTTATGAGCAATTCTTTTTGTTCAGGCTTTAATCTTGAACTGAGCTGCTCAATAAATTTGTTCACCAATCGGTTTTTATCAATTGTAACTTCGAGGATCTTAATTATTCTTTCGTTAAAACCAACTGCTTTTTGCTTTTTTATCTGTATCTTCTCTTTCTCAACATCAATATTCAGAAGTTTCTTTAAAGCTGATTCAATCTCTGCTTCACTTTCTTCAGGTTTTACAAATACACTTATTGTTACCCTGTTCGCAATCTTATCCATTGACAAAGATATTACAAATGTATTTATATAAATTACCACTCTTATCACAATGATTGCTGCAACTATAGCACTATTATTGAGGTTATCACATGAAACACACATTTAAAGTAACAATTACATTACTTCTCATGTTCTTATTTGCCCAACTTATAGGACTTGCCATTGTCAACAAATATGTAAATGCAGATGTCTCAAGACCTAGCGGAAACATTGACTTTGAAACTATTTCTCCAGAGGTTAAAGAAAACATCACATGGACTCAACTACCTTTCAACATGGAACGGCCAGAAGTTGAGGAAGGATTTTCTTTTATTTATCTGCTTATAGCTGTAGCTATTGGAACAATTTTAACATTGTTTTTGATTAAACGCAATAGCACGCTAATATGGAAATTCTGGTTTTTCCTTTCTGTATGGATTTCCTTAGGAATATCTTTCACCGCATTTATACCTCAGCTGATTGCAGGTATTGCCGCTTTGATTTTAGCATTGCTGAAAATATTCAGAAGAAATATTTTTATCCATAACCTAACTGAACTTTT
>JAUYGA010000107.1 GCA_030690755.1 Nanobdellota archaeon | reverse complement strand
CAACTATTTTTGTACCAGCTGCGTATTTGTTTTGCCAAAATCGGATTTGTCAGTTTCATTTACCCCTTTAAGACCTGAAGGTTTAAAGGGGGGGGTGACAAATCCAATGAACCTGGACACATACTTATTCAATATCCTTTCTCACAACTTCTCCTGGAACAGTTGTCCTGTTAGGCCAGATCTTTCTGCCAGGATAAATAGAAGTGTTGATGCCTGTGTGGACATTATCCCCAAGAATTGCGCCAAGCTTTCTTCTGCCTGTATCTATCAAAAGACCGCGGACAACAGACCTGACATTGCCATTGTCATGCTTCAGATTAGCAACAATTGTTCCAGCGCCAAGATTGCATTTTTCACCAATAACAGAATCCCCAACATAAGAAAGATGAGGAACATTAGTCTTATCCATTATTACAGAATTCTTAATCTCAACTGCCTGACCAATCTTGCAATTATCGCCAATAGTTGTGCCAGGGCGAAGATAGCAGTTTGGGCCAATAACACAGTTCTTACCAATCATAACAGGCCCTTCAATATAAACGCCTGATCTTATGAGAGTCTTATCACCTATAGAAACCTGACCTTTGATTGTAACATTTTTTTCTATAATGCCTTTGTTTTCAGGTTTCATCTTGTTTTTCAGAAGGTATTCATTTGCTTCAATGACCTGCCAAGGATAACCAACAGGCAACCAGTAGTCTTTTACCTCAACCAGCTTGATTTTATCCGTCTTTGCTAGAGCAGTCACAACATCAGTAATCTCATATTCATTACGTTCTGACTTCCTTATCTTGTTTGCCAAATTAAAGATCTCTTCATCAAAGACATACATACCGACATTCAGGGTTTTTGAAATGAAATTTTTTGGCCGTTCAACAATTCCTGTAACAAATCCATTCTTTTCTGTTATTGCTCCCCCTTGTTTTGAAATATCTTCCTCTATTTTTTTGCCAACAACAGCATACTTATGCTGAAGCATAGCTTTTATATCTTGTTTTGAATAAAGGTCATCGCCATTCATAACCAAGAACTTGCCATTAATCCTGCTCTTGACCTGCAAAACAGCATGCCCTGTGCCAAGCTGTTCTTTCTGCTCAACATAAGTCAGCTTCAACCCCTTGTAAGAATTCCCAAAATGCTCAATAATCATCTCTTTTTTATAACCAACAACAATAATTGCCTCACCAACCAATCCTAAAAGTTGGTCAAAATTGTGTTCAAGAAGGGTCTTATTAGCAATCTTAAGTAATGGCTTAGGCCTTGTTAATGTAAGAGGAATAGTCCTTGTTGATTCTCCGGCAGCCAAAATAACTGCTTGCGGCTTAGCCATTAAGCTCAGACTCCAATGCTTCAACAATCTCTGAAGCAATATCTTCAATCACTGATTCTTTCTCACCTTCAACCATAACTCTGATGAGATTTTGAGTGCCAGAATATCTAACTAGAATCCTGCCTTTTCCAGCAAGCTTTTTTTCAGCAGCAGCAATAACCTTGCTTGCCTCAAGACTTTCAATCGGCTTTTTTTCCTTGACTTTTACATTAACCAAAACCTGCGGTTTTTTAGAAAAGACCTTTGACAATTCAGAAAGTTTTTTTCCTGATTCTTTCATAGCGCTTGCAATCTGCAAAGATGTCAAGATACCATCGCCAGTTGTGCTGTAATTAAGAAATATAATATGACCTGATTGTTCTCCGCCAAGGACATGTCCCTCTTTTCTCATTTTCTCGACGACATTTCTGTCCCCTACATCTGTCCTTTCAAGCGAAATTTTCTCTTCTTTAAGGGACAGATCTAGACCAATATTACTCATGATTGTTGCGACAACAGTCCGGTTAACAAGTTTGCCTTTCTTTGCAAGGACCCTTGCGCATATCGCAAGTATTGCATCACCATCAAGCTCATTGCCAAGCTCATCAACCATTATGACACGGTCAGCATCACCATCATAAGCAACACCCAAATCAGCATTATTTTCCAAAACAGCTTTCCTAATAATTTCAGGAAACAGCGAACCAGAGTTAAGATTGATATTCAAACCATTAGGCTGATTATTAAGGACAATAACATTTGCGCCAAGTTCCTTAAATATGCATGGAGCAACCTTATATGAAGCGCCGTTAGCGCAGTCAATGACAATCTTTATTCCTGCTAACCTATTATTATGGATTGTTGCCTTAACAAATTCCACATACCTTCCTGCTGCGTCATCAATCCTGAAAGCCTTGCCAATCTTATCGCCGCTGATATGCGCCTTCTGATGACCAAGCAACTTGTCCTCTGCCTCAATCTCGTCAAAAATAATCTTCTCAATAAGCAGCTCTTTTTCCTCTGCAAGCTTAAAACCATTCTTATCAAAAAACTTAATTCCATTATCCTCATAAGGATTATGCGAGGCAGAAATCATAATGCCAGCGTCGGCAGCAAAAGATTTTGTAAGAAGAGCAATTGCAGGTGTCGGCATCGGCCCGACAAGAAGAACATCAGCGCCCATTGAACAAATTCCAGAAGTTAAAGCATACTCAATCATATAACCAGAAATCCTTGGATCCTTACCAATAAGGATAACAGGACGAGCTTTGCCATTTCTGAAGGCAATAGCTGCTGCTTTTCCTATCTTTACAGCCATTTCTGGCGTCATAGGATATTTATTAGCCACACCCCTTATGCCGTCTGTACCGAATAATTGTCCCATTTTTATGTGTTTTAACCTCTCTTTATACTAAAATCAAATAGAAAGCATATTTATAAAGTTTGTTAAACTTGTTTCACTTAATAAAAATTTTGGGATTCATAAAACAAGTTATAGTAAATTCTAAAAGCTCACTAAGCACACATTAAAAATAACTAGTTTTTCATAGTGACTAAATTTAATAATTTTGTTCATTATTATCCATCTGAGAGCTACCAAAAATGCTAACAATCTTTAAGAAATAAATATTCAATTAAAGGCAGAATTAACCCTCTAAAACAAGATTTAAACAAACCTCTAAACTGGCCAAAAACCACAAAAAGACGAGTCTTAAGCATCTCACAGGCCATAAACTCAAAAAACAAAGGCAATTAGGCTTCCAAATTAAAAAATAGCCTAAAACCTACCTATTTTTGCTTAATAACAAAAGATCATATATAAAACATTCAAAATAACCTAAAAATCCATATAAAACAGCTACCTGCCCTAATAGGCAATGTCCCTAGAAAAATATATAAGGAAGCAATGCTTTTAGATTTACAGAAGGGGTGGAACAATCGTAATAGGTTATTTAAAAAGAAAGCTATTCGGGGAACCTGAAGAAGCACGAGCGCTGCAGGCCAGAATAGACTATTCTGTTTCTAGAATAGACAGCGATATACAGATAATCAAAGCCTGGCTAAGCCACCTCTCAAAAAGAAGCGTGGATATTGACGATAAACATGACTCCCATGCCAGAGAGATTGCACTCACAAAGAAGGATATTGATGATATAAGGTCATGGGTGGGCCATGTACACAAACATAACAATGAATTAAAGCAGCATTCTTTTGAAGTTTACAAATATCTTGTAAAGGTTGATAACCAACAAAAAGAACTTTCTGAAAAAATTAAGCAATTAGAAGAAGAAATGAAGAAGGGACAAGCCGGGACAACACAAGGGACATTTAAGGGACAAACACGGGACATGACAAATGACACAAGAATGACTGAAAAAAATGACAACAATGAGCTTATTTTTGAAAAACCCAAGCTTGTCCAAAGAGCAAAACAGTTCATCGGCCTTGACAAAGATTCCTTAACAGGAGCAGAGATAGAAGTTGTAAATCTAATGTATCATTCTGACAGACCTTTAGGATATGAAGAGATGGCAAACAGGCTCGGTAAAAAGGAAAAAAGCATAAGAAATTTAATTTATGAATTAAGAAGAAAAAATGTAGAAATTCTTGACAAACCGATTGGCGTGAAAGAGAAAGGATTTTACATTTCTAAAGAAGCAAAAATCAAGTTGACTGGAAGATAATTCTGAATTTTTAATTACACTATTTTTGTATGACTCTTATAAGAGATATGTCCCTCATTTCATGTCCTTTTGTCCCTAAAGGACGGGACATTTAGGGACAAACAAGGGACAAACATCCATTACAAAAGGGGACAAAAGGACAAAACCAAACATGAGAGTATAACTCTTTTTATAAAAAATTGGGACAAAAAAGTCATAAGGTTCTCAAAATAAGCTCACCGAAAAAAACAGCCAGATTCTCCCAAAAACAAAGGGTTTTCTCAAAAATAAAGGGGTTACTAGAATCTTTAAAAAACCAGGGAAAAAACCACAAACACCCTTGAAAATTGACAGATACATAGATCTTTCAAAAAACCTTAAATCATGCCAAATACCCGCGCCATCCAAAAACCAACAAGAAAGATAACCTGCAGGAATCCCAATTTCAGCTTATTTTTTTAGTCACTAGAAGTTCAAAAAAGTCAAAACGAAAAGTGAGGACTCAAGCGCAAAACAAAAAGACGCAAAATGCCTTAAATGCCCTTAAAACGCGTTTTTAGCCAGTTTTAGCCAATAAATTTTTTGGTAATAAAAATCCTAAAACGACTTAAAAAATAGGTTAAAAAGAGCATTATCTTTTCTCAAAGAGCCTAAAAATGTGAGAGTTCATCCCCTAAAAAATAAGCACAAAATACTTCTCAAAATGAGTTTAATCGGTTGGCTTAATATGGTTTAAAACCTCTGAAACCAATGTTTTTGGCCTTTTAAGACCCGTATCTAGAACATGAACATTATGCCCTCGCTCTAGCGCTTCTGTATAACAAATATCAAGAATTTCTGAGTCGAGATTTTCCCTTATTTTTAACTCTGAGGCCTTATCGGGCTTGTTTTTGCCAGCATACCTGGAAGTGAGTCTTTTGAAAAGTTTCTTTATTGAAATTTTAGTCACTAGGCATAGATTTACAAAATTAGAAGATAAAAAGTGAGACATATGTGAATCAACAATATATCCTTTGACATGGCCAGAAACCTTGAATTTGCTGTTTTGAAGCTGTTTTGATTTATTTTCATATATGCCTATTGAAGAGTTACTTTTCGCATTTCCTTTTTTAAAATCAGCCATAATAAAATCAACAACTGCCTTAGAAAAACGTTTATCGTCGACAATTTTAGCCTTTCTTTTTGCGTCATAACCTTCAGTAAGACCATATCTCTTGATTATTTGGTTACCATCAACTAACTTAAAGCCAGTCTGTTTTGCAAGCTCTGCAGCTAGAGTAGACTTACCTGTACAAGGAGTGCCTGTTATTGCGATGACATAAGGCGTTTGTATGAGCTTTTGCCCATTCTTCAATTTACCCTTAATTTGAGCATATTTCACTAAAATACCACCTAAACCATAAAAACTACCCCTAGATATAAAACTTTTGTGCAGAGTCAACTGCCAACAGTATAACAAAACCATGCCTCCCCTGCTAAATCCTTTAAAGACCTAAAAGAACAGAAAAATAAAGAAAACATAAAATTTCAATTTTTAGGCACTATTAAGACAATATTAATTTTTGAGATAAAAAGTGAGAAAATCCTGATTTTTAGCTTGCTCTAAATAACTTTTGTAACTCTTTA
>JAUYGA010000103.1 GCA_030690755.1 Nanobdellota archaeon | reverse complement strand
TAAATTCGCGCCAAATCATTCTGGAAAGTTTGTTCATGCCATAATCAATTTTCTGGCTATTGACGAATTCCAAGATTTGCAGTCCTGTCTTATTAGTGAATGCGCCCATTTCAAACACCCCCTCTGCAATCTTCTGTTCTTTTGCATTGATCCTATAAAATTAATAAATTAAAAACATCCGCTATTTAACAGATATATTTAACATTCGCCGAGTGACCAATACTATATTGATGCGGTTTATGTTCTTATGTTTATTTATCGCGTTTATCTGGTGTATCTGTTTTGTTTGATTCAAGATTCAGTAACTCAAAATATTTTATTCAAATTCCGCACAATGCTTTGTTAGTCACATAAACATAGCTCAACAGGAACATAAGAATCATTGAAGCGACTAATGCTATGCTTATCTCAATATTATATTTTTTATCAAAAGCTTCTGTTTGGTTAAATTTGAAAAGTTTGAATGAAATCAGGGATGCAAATCCAGAAACTATGAGCATCAAGACAGCTGCAAATGCCGCAACCTTTAGAACATCATACATTCCTGCTAATTGTATGAGCGCAAAAGTGAGTATCACTATGAAAGCCATAACAAATTCTATAAGTATTATGGAATATGCTCCTTTCAGTTTTGTTTTCTTGGCCAGTTTATCATGCATTATGCAGCTTACGATGCCTATCAAAAAGAAAATTATGGTAATTATGAACGCGACAGCCATTCCAAGATAAGTGGAGCATTTTTCAGGATAATATGCTCGTTGCATAAGGTAGAGCAACCCTGATATGAATAGAGTTATTGCTGCCTGCGTAAAAGAAAATTTGATTGCATTTATCCTTTCCATTTTTTAGTACCACTCAAAATATATAGACGCACTATTAAACAAAATAACCTATTTGATGACCATCTTTATGTCTTCATCTGTGACAGTCTTTCTTCCAGCATGTTTTGACACTTTTGCTGAAGTAGAACCTATTTCCAAGGCCATTTTTTCTATCTCATCTGCAAATGCCTGAGCTGCGTCTGAACTTACGCGCTTTGCGCCTGCATTCATAAGTATTCTTGCTGCAACTGCTTTTGGTATTGTCTGAGTATTTCTTCCCATAGTATCACCTTTTCTTAACCGCACTTGTATAATTGTATAATTATATACTTTAATAGTTGTATAATCAAATAATCAAAATGAACTAATGTCTCTTGTGCTTCTTTGTATGCTTTTCTAGTATTTTAATCTTTCCTATGTCCTCCTGCCTATCCTCGGACTTATTCTTTGACTTGTTACCCTTACCTTCTTTTGAGTCATATTCTTCATCTTTTGTTTTCTCCCTAAAAAGGATTGCGCTGACAACAATCACAACCATCAGAGTGTCTAATGCAAGATTCAATGCATCAACCCAGCTTCTTAACAGGCCGATTCCGAAGAAAATTATTGTCTCGACAGCAATCAAATAATAGATTGAAACAGATTGTTTTTTCTCTGCTGCGATTTTGTTGAACAGAAGCGAAGATATTCCTGCAACTATGAAATAAGTCAATGCTATCACAAAAAGGGCAAAGAGCGTAAATGCAACATAAGACATATCAAAAACAAAATCTCCTTTAGGCCCGATAAAAAGAGCAAAAGCAATCTTAAGAACTTGCAGCAGAGTGACTATAAACGCCTGCGCTAAGGAAAACTCAAATACAGGTATCTTATCCAATTTTGTAGTAAACCTAAACATGAATAAATCGTTCTTTGTTTAATTTAAATAACTTTTGATAATAGGGATAATGCAAAACTTTAAAATGTGGATAATAAAACAATAGTCATATGGCTGAAAAATCAATCAACAAATCAAATATCCCAAACACAGATGGTTCAGTTGATGAATCTGTTAAACAAGCGATAAAAAAATATGCTTTGCTTAATGGTGTTTCTTTTAGCGGAAAAGCCAGTCCTGGAACAGTTCTTGGTAAACTTATCGGAGATATGCCTGAACTGAGGAGCAGGATAAAAGATTTAATGCCGGTGATAAATCAGATTATTTCTGAAATTAATAATCTTAATGTTGAAACGCAGATGATGCAGCTAAAAGAGCTTGCACCAGAACTGCTTGAGAAAAAAGAGGAAAAGCAAGAGAGAGTTTTGCCAAACTTAAAAAATGCAGAAGATGGCAAAGTCGTCATGAGATTTGCTCCCTCGCCAAGCGGTCCATTACACATAGGTCATGCCTATACCAGTTCCTTAAATTCTGAGTATTGCAAAAAGTATCATGGCAAATTCATGATAAGAATTGAAGATACCAACTCTGATAACATTTACACTCCTGCTTATGATATGATTCCTGAAGATGCGCAGTGGTTGACTAAAGGAAATGTTGCTCAAGTCGTTATCCAGTCTGAAAGAATGGAAGTCTATTACAGTTATGCTGAAAAGCTGATTAAGCTTGGCGGCATGTATATCTGCAGCTGCGATTCTGAAGCATTCAAAGAATTTATGAACAGAAAAGAAGCTTGTCCCTGCAGAAATTTGTCTGTTGAGAAACAGCTCGAACGCTGGGAAAAAATGTTTGATGGATATTCCGAAGGAGAAGTTGTTGCCCGAGTAAAGACAGATGTTACGCATAAGAATCCTGCAATGCGAGACTGGCCTGCGATTCGTATTAATGATTCTGTTCATCCAAGACAGGGCAAGAAGTATCGTGTCTGGCCCCTTATGAATTTTGCTGTTGCTATTGATGACCATGAATTTTATGTAACTCACACAATAAGAGCAAAGGAGCACATGGATAATGAAAAAAGGCAGCAGTTCTTGTATGATTATTTTAGCTGGAAGATGGCCACTAACATTTATGTCGGCAGGATTAATTTTGAGGATATGCCTGTCAGCTGCAGCAAGTCAAGAAAAGCGATTGAGGCAGGAGAATATTCCGGCTGGGAAGACATAAGGCTGCCTTTTCTTCGCGCATTGAAGCGACGCGGTTATCAGCCTGAAGCTTTCATCAAGTATGCTGTTGATGTTGGTGTTTCTCAGAATGATAAAAAGGTAAGTAAAGAGGAGTTTTTCAAGACACTTGACGCTTTTAACAAAGAAATAATAGATTCAAAATCTCACAGGTATTTTTTTATTGATAATCCTGTAAAGATAGAAGTTGTCGGAGCTCCAGAAAAAGAGTTAGAATTGGATCTGCATTCAGAGTACAAAAAGAACGGCAGGAAGTTTAAGACAAATAAAGTTTTCTACATAACAAAGAAGGATTATGACGAGATTTTAGATGACAAACTGGTAAGACTGATGGACTGTTACAATATACGCAAGGAAAAAAATGCATTCATATTTGATTCAGAAGAATATGAGAAATACAAAAAAGAAGGTAAAAAAATCATCCACTGGCTTCCCGTAGATGACGCTAAAAATAAAAATATCACTGCAAACAATGTAAATGTCGAGATTCTAATGCCAGACAATACCTTAGCAAAAGGCCTTGCCGAACATTCATTAAGAGCAATTAAAGTTGGCGACATTGTCCAATTCGAAAGATTCGGCTTTGCAAGATGCGACGAGATGAAGGAAAACAAGATGATATTCTGGTTCGCGCATAAATGAGATTATTTTAATACCTTCTCTGTAGAAAATGCAGGCAGCATCAATTCGCAAAACTCATTCTAATAAAACATTAAAGAAGCTGAGGGGGATGTCCCTTACGGGGCCTCAGCGTTTTATCGAAAGAGCAAGCGAGAGTTTTGCCGATGCTGCCAGAGCGAACATAGTGAGCGAGATTTTCTACAGGACTTTTAATGCTCTTATTTTTATAAACCCTTAAACGCCCAAAATCTGCATTCTCAGCCTTTTTGACCGCAAGATTTATATAGTTTCTTTCGGCTTTGTAATTTAGCAAAAAAACTGTTAGAATGACACCAGTTTAAAAAAATCATTCAAAAATTTACAAATGAGGTGGTTTGAATGGCAGATGGATTAATTGTTAAATCAAAAATAAAAGATTATGCAGGAGATTTTAATGTTGCTGGCGATTTTGCTGACGCGCTTAGCAAGAAAGCAGAACAGATGGTCAAAGATGCCTGCGAAAGAGCAAAAGCAAACGGCAGAAAGACCATAATGGCCAAAGATATTTAATTCTAAAATATTTTTTTATTTTATTTTTTAATAAATCACTTACCAAAACCAACTTAAAAATATTTCTTTAAAACAAGCTGCAAGGCTTTCTTGCAGTGAGGAGTCATTTTAAGATCATGAGCCCTTAATTTCCCAACATCAATGAACTCCACTTTTTCAGATTCTGATTTATCGATTTTGAACGGGCCATTGCTTTTCGCATAAAAAATAGTGACCATTTCATGCTCAACTTCATTATCAATTATGAATTTATCAACAAATTCAAATTTCGTTTCTATCCCTAACTCTTCTTTCATTTCTTTTTTTGCGGCTTTGATAGAAGTTTCGCCAGATGAGATATGACCATTAACCGACCCTGCCCAAAAGAGAGGATATTGCTTTTTTGTTGACTTTCTTAATTGCAATAATATCTGCCTCTTATCATTTGCAATGATTATTATAACGGCCCTATGCAGAAGATGTTTTTCATGAGCCTTATTTCTCTCTTCTTTTCCGATAACTTCATCATTCTTATTTACAATATCTAAAAATTCCATAAATTACGTAAGAAAGCGTTACTATATATTTTTTGCGATAATTTACTAAAATTTCTAACTATCAAGAAATCAGCTTTCTAGTTCTTTTCTGAGGCTTGTGATTTTGCTGCTGAGTTTTGACAGCAATACTTCATCATGTTCTCCTGAATTATTCAGCTCATCATATTTGCTTTCAAGCTCTTGAAGCTGTTCTGCCAGCCTTGCTTTTTCATTTCTTTTAGGAGCAGTTATCTTTTTGTCTATTTTCTCTTCAAGAGCGACCATGCGCTGTCCCCAATCATTCTCTTTTTCCATCAGCTCATTGAGTTTCTGGTTAGCCATGACTAGACTTAATCTCAGATTTTCAATTATTTCCTTGTCTTTTTTTGCCTGAATAAGTTGATTTTCAAGTTCTGCAATTTTTTCATTAATCGCCTTGGCATTTTTTGCTTCTTCTGCATGAGCGCTTATCAAAAAACCCTCTTTTTGCAAGACTTCATTCAGTTGTTTTTCGAATTTTTCAAAAGCATTTTCGACAACAGCTTTCTTTTCCCTATTGACAGAAACAGATTTCACCTTGCTTAGGTTTTTATTTAACTTCTCTCTGGACTCGTCTATGTCATCGAGTTTTTCAGAGGCTCTTTTCAGATGATAAAGAAAATGCCTGAATTTTTTCGGAGATAAGTCTTCCTGCATTTTATTTTTTTATTTAGTAGATTGTTTTGAATTGCCTATTTGCCAAAACCAAAAAGGCCTTTCTTCTTTTCTTTTGGCGGCGCTTGTCCAGGAGGCATCTGCATCTGGTCCATCGGCATGTTAAAATCCTTAAATTCAGGAGAGTTCATGAAATCATTTCCGCCAAAATTCATGTCCATCCCAAAATCCATTGGCGGTGGAGGCATTGGTCCAGGTCTTTGACCCATTCCCTGAGGCATCATGCCAGGCATTGGTTGCATTGGCGGAGGCATCTGCCCTGGTTGTGGAAATGGAGAGAATTGGTTTGCTCCAGAATCTTGAGGTTTAGGGGCTGGTTGCATCGGCGGCATCTTTAACTGGCCGATTTTTGTCTCGACAGATTTGAATTCATTCATTTCCCTATCCATGTGCTCTTTGACCATGTCTGCTACAGCAACAACACCATCTGCAATCTTTCCATTCTGTTCTGTTAGTTCATTTAATTTTTGTATTATTGGTTCCAGTCTTTTTGATACAGTATCTTCATCATGCTCTTCAAGTTTTATCTCATCAGTAGCCAGCTTGAACACTTTCATCATCTGTTCTATGCTTTTTCCAAGTTTTTCGACTGAAAGCATAAGCTGGTCATTACTAATGCCTTGTCCAGATTTAGCTCTTCTTAGAATATCAAGTTCTCTTTCCATATCGGAAATCTTAGATTTAGGAAGGTATAGATAATCCTCTTCTTCTGCCATTTATAACACCTCTTTTATTCAACTATTAATCAAAATACAGCAGCCAATAATCTGCCACTAATTTATGATATAAACCTAATACAAGACAATAAAGATTATTCATATATAAAGGTTTTGGCGTAAGATTAACTTAGTTATAAAACAAGAATATTTAGAATTAACTTGTGAAAAAACCTAGAGATTGAGAATCTCATCCAATCTTCTTCCCTTTGCAGCCAGCTGCTCAGTATGTCTGCCTTGCATTGTTAACATTGCATCATCAAGTATTGCCTGGGCCTCAGGAGAAAGCACAGGAATCCTTCGCGCATCAGGGTTATTCCAACTCGGATTATCAAAATTCACAGGGAAATCTCTCATTACTCCTTTTAGGTTACTCACAACTTTTCCAGTAACCCAATAGTCCGGCACAATAACATAATCAGTCAAGCAGTTCATAGCTTCCCTTAACAAGCCTAATTCGCTATTAACTGCATTGTATTGTGTTTGTAAAGAATTTGCCTGGACATACGACCTTAAATGCTCATTATTCAACACATTTGCGATATGCCTATATCCTGAAACAAGCTTGTCAGGCATAGATTCTGGCTTTTGCTGCACCACTTCCCTCAAAGTCGCTTTGTAACCTGATATCTCAGCTTTCATGCATTCAAATGCTTCAAGAACTTGCGCTGGTTGCGGTAATTGTGTTTGGTATTCCATAAGAAACAGGTATTTGATTTAAGTATAAATAGTTTATGATTTTATAGTTTGTTAAGACTGGCATCTAGTCGTTTTGGGATAGCAAAATAAGTCTGCTGTTTCACAAAAACAAAGAATCTTACAGAAACCTCGGATTAATGAAAAGATTTATATATTTATAA
>JAUYGA010000101.1 GCA_030690755.1 Nanobdellota archaeon | reverse complement strand
ATGGGGAAGATTCCGGAGCGGGCTGTTTCGCCATCCAAGCTCTGTATCAACGGCCCCATTTATCCTCCTGAGAGAAAGAAGAATTTCAGCAGTATAGGAATGTTCTCAAGACTCTTATAAGCGGTGGAGATGATTATGAACGTTAAAAGTGCTATGATTCCGGTTGAGATGATTGAAAAAGCAATTTTTTTTATTCGGAACCAGAGAGTAATACTGGATACCGATCTTGCCGCTCTTTATGGTGTCCAGACAAAAGTATTAAATCAAGCCGTTAAGAGGAATGAGCGAAGATTTCCATCAGATTTCGTGTTTTTCCTGACAAAAGAAGAAAAAGATGAACTGGTCACAAATTGTGACCGGTTGAAAAGAATGCGGCATTCTTCCGCGCTACCCAGAGCTTTTACAGAACAAGGAGTTGCGATGCTTTCAAGTGTTCTTAACAGCGAAAGGGCAGTTGATGTCAATATTGAGATTATGCGCGCCTTTATCCGGCTGAGGGCGCTTCTGTCAACATACAAAGGATTGGCCGGGAAACTTTCAGAGCTGGAGAGACGACTTGAAGGGCACGATGAAAAGATTCAGGTTATTTTTCAGGCTATCAAACAACTGATGACATCTCCGGAAAAGCCGAGGAAGAAGATAGGTTTCATCATTAAGGAGAAACAGCGAGGCTACGGCAGGTTAAAATCATAACCGCCTTTTCCAAATATTCTTTGACAAAATCTGGTTAAAATGCAAATAAAATACAAACTGTTGCGCAGGCTATAAATTATCTATGCATGAACAGCTTAGTTCTATCCATGTTATTGTTAGAAATTTAAGAGGGCTGCAATGGCAAAATTTCATGTCAATAAGAAGAATTCAATTGCTTCAATAGAAATTGTCCCAACAGAACCTACAATTGACAATTTAATCTGCTCAGATAAATATCTTCATCCAGTGGTCAACAGTAAAGCAATGTTACAAACTATGTATGCAAGAAGACGTGATAATTATATTTATCAAAAAGTTCATCCTGCCGATCAAGAGAAATTTGAAGCTGATGGA
Source organism: Nanobdellota archaeon (assembly GCA_030690755.1). Lineage (GTDB taxonomy): Archaea > Nanobdellota > Nanobdellia > Woesearchaeales > JAUYGA01 > JAUYGA01. Next base: position 1,748 of record JAUYGA010000101.1, on the reverse strand, counting down.
TGGATTGTACATAGAGAGGGAACAAACTCAGTTAGAATGAAGCGACTGAAAAGTCATAATAAACTACTTGAAGATCAAGCATGGTGCTTATTTTACAGAATGAGATACCCGGAATTAAATGGTGATAATTTTAAAATTAAATTAGAGAGATTCGACGGAACAGTTGATGAAAAACAAATTGATGTTTTTGCAAAGGATGATGAAACAGTAATTGTTACCGAGTGCAAATCAAGAGAAAGTAGGGGGAGAAGGAGTCTTCAAAAAGATCTTGCTGAAACTGATTCGCTTCAAAAACTGATATCAAATGCTATTAAGAAGCACTATGGCCTGGATTTTAAGCCCAAAATAATATGGATATATATAACAAGAAATATAATATGGTCTGAACCAGACCTTGAAAGGGCAAACGCCATAAATGTAAGAATTATTACCGAAAACGAAATGCAATATTTTGATTCTTTTATAAAACACATGGGTCCTGCTGGTCGTTTTCAATTTCTTGCCGAATTCTTGCAGGGACAAGATATACCAGGGTTATCAAATGTAAAGCTTCCTGCCACTCGGGGAACTTTAGGTGGGCAGAAATTTTATAGTTTCTTGACTACGCCAAGACAATTATTGAAAATCGCGTTTGTTAATCATCAAGCATTAAATCATCCTGACGGGAGGCCTGCATATCAGCGTATGATTTCACCAAGTCGCATTAATGAAATAGGCGGATTTATCAAAGGGGGTGGATACTTTCCGACAAATTTACTCATTAATTTTACCGAGGAATGTAGATTTGATCCGATATCAAATAAAGAAAATTCTGATCCCAATATTAAGTTTGGTTGGTTATACCTTCCTAATAAATACAAATCTGCTTGGATAATTGATGGCCAACACAGACTTTACGGGTACTCACACCTTGAAAGAGAACTTTGGGATCAAAATATAGCTGTTATTGCTTTTGAAAAGTTAGATACAACAACCGAAGCAGAGTTGTTTGTTACTATCAATCATAAACAAAAGAAAGTCGAGCAAAGTGTAATTATATCATTAAAGTCTGACTTGAAGTGGGGTTCGGAAGATCCAAAAGAGAGATTGTCAGCCCTTTCTTCAAGACTTGTAAAGACATTGAATTTTGACCCAACTAGTCCTTTCTTCCAAAGATTTTCTATGCAAGGAGTTGCTTCTAAAGAGAATCAAAGCCTTACTCTACCAGAAGTTGTGAAGGGATTAATTGTTTCCGGCCTATTGGGCCGGCAGGTGCATAAGGCATTTGCAACTGGTCCTCTTAATGGACCTGTAGATGAAAAAACGATTGATCGTGCACGACGTATATTAAATTCATATTTCTCGCAAATTAGAGATAGTCACATACAGCGCTGGGATGAAGGTAGAAGCAGTTATATTTCCACAAACCCCGGCATTCGGGCACACCTCACTCTGTTGATGGATATAATAAAATATTGTGAACTGAAACAGCAAGTTGATGCGCAGCTTGAAGATGAGGAAAATTTGTTAAAGTGTGTCCTTCGATTTGCAAAACCAGTAATGGATTTTATCAAAAATGCATCAGACCCAGAAATTTATGAAAAATTTTCAAGAAAATTCGGCGAGGGTGGTGTACGTGAATATATTGATAACTTATGTGAAATAATACACGCAGAGTTTTGTGAATTTGGATCTGATGATTTTTTAAGACGACTGGCAAAGAAGTCTGATGAGCGTATCAAGCAAACGCATCAGGATGTTATTAAACT
>JAUYGA010000100.1 GCA_030690755.1 Nanobdellota archaeon | reverse complement strand
CTGGGAAAACCTTAAGCCAATTAACTTAATTATTTCAGGCTTTCACAGAACTTTTTCATTCTTTCAAGGCCTTCTTTTATGTCATCCATTGAGCAGGCATAGCTGAACCTGATGTAGTTGTCATCTCCAAATCCAGATCCTGGAATGGCTGCGACTTTTTCTTTCTCAAGGAGTTGTGTGCAGAAGTCTGCAGAGTTCTTTACCTGTTCATTGTAGAGTTTTGAGACTTTCAGGAAGACATAGAATGCTCCTGCTGGCAAGTCGCATTTGACCCCTTTTATCTTATTAAGTGATTTTACCATAAAGTCGCGTCTTTCCTTAAAAGAGAATTTCATCTTTTCTATAAATTGCTGCGGTCCTCTTAAAGCTTCGACAGCAGCCCATTGCGCTATTGATGTCGGATTAGATGTTGAGTGCGATTGTATCTGCGAAGCGGCTTTTATTATGTCTTTGTCGCCTGCGCAATAGCCAATTCTCCAGCCAGTCATAGAATATGCTTTTGAAACTCCGTTTACGACTATTGTCAATTTTTTCATCTCTTCATCAACAGATGCTATGCTGTAATGCTCTCCATCGTAAATAAGTTTTTCATATATTTCGTCAGATATTACAAGAATATTATTTTTTTTGCAGATTTCTGCGATCTTTTTCAACTCTTCTTTTGTATAGACTGCTCCTGTAGGGTTTGATGGACTGTTCAGTATTAGCATCTTTGTTTTGCTGTTGATTGCTTTCTCTAGCTTCTCAGGCATTATTTTGAAATTTTTTGTTTTCAAAACAACAGGTTTAGCTCCAGTCAACATTACCTGGTCTATATAACTAACCCAATATGGCGCAGGAACTATTACTTGGTCTTTTTCATTTAGTGTGGCCTGCATTATATTGTATAAAGAGTGTTTTGCTCCGCAGCTTACAAGGATGTTTTCTTTGCCATATTCAAGGTGATTGTCTTTTCTGAACTTCTCGATTATCGCTTCTTTTAACTCATCAATTCCAGAAACAGCGGTGTATTTTGTCTTGCCGTTTTTTATTGCAGATATTGCTGCTTCCTTGATATTGTCAGGAGTGTCAAAATCAGGTTCTCCAGCGCCAAAGCCAATCACTTTATGGCCTTGTTTTTTCATAGCATTTGCTTTTGCTGTTATCGCTAGTGTTATACTGTCGCTTGCAGCGCTTGCTCTTTTAGAAATTCGACTGTCCATTAAAACCACCTTGCCGTTTTTATTTTTTTGTTTAAATTTTTATGAAATTTTTTATTTTTTTACTGGTGCACTTATCTAGAAAAAAAGCCGCACTGCTTTTAAAATACTTTCTATCTTTCTATGAGCTTTTTACGATATTCGAAAATAAATCAAAAACCTTATAAACGCATTGCCAGAGCAGTGATTTAATAGAGATAAAACGAGATAAACTAAATAAACTAGACGGGGTGTTGGTTAATGGCTATAGACGGCAAAATATTGGACAAACAGAACTTAAAAAAATTAGAGGCATTGAAGAATCCTCATGTATTGCAGATAGTTGAAAAATATATTAAGATTTGCAAGCCAAAAAAGGCTATTGTATTTTCTGATTCTAAAGAGGATATCGCTGGGATAAGAAAGCTTTCAGTTGAGAAAGGCGAGGAGATAGCGCTTAATACTAAAGGACATACAATTCATTTTGATGGAATATCTGATTTGGCTAGAGCGACAAAGGATACAAAAATTCTTCTGCCAAAAGGAAAAAAACTGAGCAGGGGTATAAATTCCATGGATAGAGAGGAGGGCCTAAAAGAGGTTCTTGGTTTGATGGATGGCATCATGAAGGGAAAAGATATGCTGATCTGCTTCTTCTGCCTTGGTCCTATCAATTCTGAGTTTTCAATTCCTGCTCTGCAGATTACAGATTCCACTTATGTTGCTCACAGCGAATCTATTCTTTACAGAAGCGGTTATGGCGAGTTTAAGCGATTGAAGGGAAAAAACAAATTCTTCCATTTTGTTCATTCAGCAGGAGAGCTTGATGAGAATAATATGACAAAAAATCTTTCAAAGAGAAGGATCTATATGGACCTTGAGGATAACAGGGTATTTACAATCAATAATCAGTATGCAGGAAACAGTGTCGGGTTGAAAAAGCTCGCTTTGAGGCTTGCGATAAATAAGGCAAACAAAGAGGATTGGCTTAGCGAGCACATGTTTGTGATGGGGGTCCGTCCTGAAGGCAAGAAGAGGGTTACATATTTTACAGGCGCTTTCCCGTCTGCATGCGGTAAGACTTCTACAGCAATGATTCCAGGTCAGACAATAATTGGAGATGATATTGCTTATCTGAGAGCTGGCAAGGATGGAAGGGCTTATGCTGTAAATGTTGAGCAGGGAATGTTTGGTATCATTCAGGATATCAATCCGCAGGATGATCCTGTTATCCATGATGTGTTGACAACCCCTAGAGAGATAATCTTTTCTAATGTTCTGCTTGTTGACGGCGTTCCTTATTGGCTTAATATGGGTAAGGATCTTCCGAAAAAAGGCATTAATTTTTCTGGAGAATGGTATGAGGGTAAGAAAGACAGCGATGGAAACCTTATAGATCCTGCAAGCAAGAACGCAAGATACACTGTCAGGATTAGCGAGCTTAGCAATGCAGATCCTAAGGCAGATGACCCAAAAGGGGTTCCTGTTAGCGGTTTCATTTATGGCGGTCGAGATTCTGATACCACTGTTCCTGTCTTTGAATCCTTGAGCTGGTCGCATGGTGTTTATGTCGGTTCTGTTGTCGAGTCAGAGACTACTGCAGCAATCATTGGCCAGGCAGGAGTGAGAAGGCATGATCCTATGGCAAATATTGATTTTATGGTTGTTCCTTTAGGTACATACATAAAGAATCATCTTGCTTTTGGAGAGCGCTTGGATAAGCCGCCGAGAATATTTCACACAAACTACTTCCTTAAGAATAACGGAAAGTTCCTTAACACAAAGCTTGATAAGAAAGTCTGGCTTATGTGGATGGAAGGCAGAGCGCATAATGAATTTGGCGCAATAGAAACACCTGTAGGATTGATACCAAAGTATGAAGACTTGAAGGCGCTTTTCCGCCAGATTTTTAAGAGAGATTATACAAAAGAGGAGTATGTTCAGCAGTTTTCTATAAGGACTGACAAGCTTATTGACAAGCTCAGGCGCGTCAGAAGAATATACAGCCATGAAGAACAGCTTCCTCCATTATTCCTGCAGCACATGCTTCAGGAAGAACGCAGGCTTAGAGAAACAAAAGAAAAGTACAATAAGGAAGTGATATCTCCTTTTGAATTTAGGGATTAATTTTTTTTCTTAAATTTTTATTTTTTATTCTTTTGATTGTTTTTTTCTGATTGTTTTTTTCTGATTGAGGATATTGTTTGATCTATCAGCTCTTAAGTCTTTTTAGGGTCTGATAATCTAAATCTTTAAATATGAGCCTGCTAAAAACTGATTTATGGCAGAAACTATAACAAGAAATTATTGTATGGACTGCAGTAAAAAACAGGATTCATGCTGCTGCGCAAGAGAATTCTATTATCCTTTGACAATTGATGAAATCAAAAAAGCTGTTGCCAAAGGGTTTAAGATGGAAGATTTTGCAACTGTTGAAGATGTTTCAGGCGCCTTGAATAATGAAAGCGAGTGGTATAAAAAAGGCGCAGTTGATGTAAATGGTAAAGAATATTTTATTGTCACAAAGCAAAAAGGGGATTATTGTTGTTTTCTTGAGAATGAAAAAGGTTGTATTCTTGGCAATGACAGGCCTGCTGTCTGCAAGATGTTTCCCCTTTGGGTAGATGATGATGAAAACTTGACTTATGAGATTGATTTTTGCCATATTGTAAAGGATTCTAAACTAGACAAGTCAAAAAAAGACTTGAAAAAACTCTTGAAAGCAGTCAATGAGACAGAGGAAAACCTTAGGGAATATAAGAAAAGCCTTTGTGAAGACTTCACAAAAAACAAAACACTGCGAAAAGAGCTAGTTTTTAATTTACTTAAATTAAAATGACTTAATATTTTTTTATTCTTTTTACCAAAACATTTAAAACACCCAATTCTAATCAAGGTCATATGGTTAAAGGAAAATCAGAAGGGACAGAGAAAATCGATCAAACAGGTAAACCGAAGCAAAAAGAGCTTTCTGCGTTTGAGCTTTCATTCATTGCAGAAGAAATGAGTGTTCTGATAGATGGAAAAGTGGACAAGATTTATCAGATCAACAGCCAGGAATTCTTGTTTCAGTTCCACATCCCGAGTAAGGGGAAGAGGCTTCTTCGTCTTGTCTTGCCAAGCCTAATCTTTCTGACTAAAGTAAAGCCTGAAACCCCTGAAAAGCCGCAGGGTTTTTGCATGTTTCTTAGGAAATATTTAAGCAATGCAAGAGTGCGGGATGTTCGACAGAAGGGCTTTGAGAGGATTCTTGAGATTGATTTCTCTGCAAAAGAAGGCGCAGAGATAAAAAAGTATATTATGGTGATTGAGCTTTTCAGGAAAGGTAATGTGATTCTTTGCGATGAGAAAATGAAGATCATTTCCCCTTTGGAAAACCAGTTCTGGTCTGACCGTGAAATCAAGAAGAATGAACAATATAAGTATCCTGATCTCAGACCCGATCCATTTAGTATTAATGCTTCTGAGTTAGCAGGAATGCTTGGGAAATCTGACAAGGAATCCATAGTCAAGTTTTTGGCAATAGAATTATCTCTTGGCGGTGTTTATGCAGAAGAAGTCTGCCTGATGGCAGATGTTGACAAGAATGAAAAGCCTAGCAAAATAAAAGATATTGAAAAAAAATCAGAAAAATTAGTTGAATCCTTAAGGGGTTTGAAATTGAAAAAAATCAATCCTAAAACTATTTTCAAGGATGAGCTCACATTCATTGATGTCACGCCTATAGATTTGGCGCATTATAAGAGGCATAAGAGCAAAAGCTTCGAGACTTTTGATGAGGCAATAGATTCCGAGTTTGCAGCAGAGGCAGTTGTCGAACAGCAGCACGAAGTTGTTTCAAAGCATGACAAGGAAATCGAAAAAGTTGAGCGCATGATTAAGGATCAGGAGAAGACAATAAAAAATTTCAGCGTGTCTTATGAGGAAAACCAGCGGAAAGGCGAACTGATATATGAGAATTATCAGGTTGTTAAAGACATTCTTGACCAGCTGAAAAAAGCTAGAGAGAAACACTCTTGGCCTGAGATTAAGGAAAAGCTGAAAGGCCATAAGCTTATAA
>JAUYGA010000086.1 GCA_030690755.1 Nanobdellota archaeon | reverse complement strand
TTATAGCTATAATCTGTAAAATAACGTCCAATCGTATCCATCATTCCTTCTCTTTCAGAATACATAAAAACAGCAACTTTCCCTTCTGGAACAAATTTCACCTTGTGAAAATCACCAATCTTGACAATCATAGGTGTGTTTTCATACACTGTCCCTCTTATGCTAATGCTGCTTCTATCCCCATTAAGCGAGCTTACATCAACAGTCAATGAATTACCATAATTTTTCATTATTTCAGGAGCTTTTATTTTTTTTACAATGTTTGCATTTGCTGCAATCTCAACAGATTCATCTGGCTGAAGATTCCATCCATGACTTTTCGCAAAAAGCCCTTTGAGAACCTGCTGATAGAATTCATTTGTATACTCTTTAAGTTCATCATAACATATCAGCTGCACTTCATTAATTGTCCCAGAAGCAAGTTCACGTCCAAGCAATCCTAATTTTACTGCAAGATCTGCATAATTCCTGAAACGCATAGGAACAACTTCTTTGTTCAAGATATATGCATCATTTCCTTTGAAAACATAATCCACAATCTGATTCGCGGCTGTGACAATTGTTCTCTGGTTTGCCTCATGAGTGCTTGCGCCTATGTGCGGTAGCACAGTCACCCTTCCAGGATGTTTCTTTGCCAGTTCAACATTTTCCATCTCATTTTCAGTTCCGAAATCAGTATAATAACGAAATGATTTTTTTGTCTGGAGTATAAAGTCTATACTTTCTTTGTGAACTATTTCATTTCTTGCGAGGTTTACGAGCATTCCATCATCTTTCATATAAGACAAAGCATTTCGGGTTACGCTGTTTCTTGTTTCACCAGTCAATTTGGCATGCAGTGTCAATACAAAAGCGCCTTCGCAAAGATCTTCTAAACTGCCTGCTTTTTTTACGCCGAGCTCTTTCATGGTTTTTTCGCTGACATATGGATCAAATGCAAAAACATTCATCCCAAAACCATTTGCAATCTGGGCAACAACAGGTCCAATCTGCCCGAGTCCGTAAATGCCTATTTTTTTATCAAACAGTTCTCTTCCTATTGCGCTCTTTTTTATTGATTTTCCATCATTCACAAGAGCATCATGTGCTTGGCTAATATATCTTAGGTCTCTCAATATTAATGCAAAGACAAGTTCTGCGACTGCTCTTGCGTTTGTGCCGGGCGTACTCATCAGATATTTTTTTTCATCGCGAAGCGCATCTAAAGAAACTTTGATATTATCTGTTCCTGAACCTGCTCGAACAATCAGATCAAGATTTTTGCCAGCATTTATTATTTCGTCATCAACAATGTCGCTTCTAACAATCAAAATATTTGTGTCTCTTACAGCTTCGATTAAGTCTGATTTATGGCAGTATTTCTCAAGGAGAGTTACATTAAAGCCGTATTTTTCAAGAATATCGACTGCTTCAATCCTGGCGTCCTCTGCAAAAGGAGATTTCATTGCAATCAAGACATTATTTTTCAAAAAGCACCCCATTAAATTATTGTAAACTGCATTGTAAAGTATAGTATCTGCATAAAATATCAATCACTCTGCAGCCATCAAAGTCTCTTGCAAACCCTCATGCGCTTTAATAAGCTTTGTGAGAAACCACGAATTTCGTAACGAAATTCGAAAGAAATACCGAATAATCTTCTGAAAATATTAAAAAACATAATTCAAATCTTAATAAAATCTTAATTCAAAAATCACAATTTCTTTATCTTGGCGATAAAAAAACCTTCTGTATCATTGTCCTGGGGCCAAAGTCTTAGAACCTTTTCAACGCTATCATTATACTTATTGCCATCAAATTCCATTATAGGTTTTCCGTGCTTTATCGGAATGTCAATCTTTTCTGTCTTTGCCTTTTCATATTTATTCAGAAGAAAACTGACAACTGCTTCGTCTTCTTCAGGTTCAACACTGCATGTCGAATAGACCATCTCTCCACCTTGCTTCAAACATTGAAAAGCAGCATCAATCAATAACTTCTGTTGGCCCGCGAGTTTTTTTGTTCCTTCAGGATTCCACATTCTTAGTGTTTTTAGGCTTTTTCTTATTGTTCCTGTTCCAGAGCATGGCGCATCTACAAGTATTTTATCAAACTGCATTCCTGCTTTTGCGAATCTGTGGCCCTGCATCAATGTGATTATCGCATTTGAGACTCCGCATCTTTGCAGGTTTATTCCGAGAGATTTTATCCTGTCTCCTTTGAAATCGTTTGCTACAAGAGTTCCTTCATTTTTCATCATTGAAGCCATCTGTGTTGTCTTGCTTCCAGGCGCAGCGCACATGTCAAGAACAATTTCGCCAGGTTTTGGTTTTAGGACAAGTGGCGGAATCATTGAGACATCTTCCTGCACATAAACATAACCGAGCGTGTGTTCAAGCATGTTTCCGATATCGCGTCTTCCAGATTTTATGTTTTCTATATAAAACCCAGAATCGCACCAGGGAACAGGTTCAAGTTTCCATTCTCCTTTTTCATTGATTCTCTTCTTCAGATCAGCTACAGACATCTTAAGTGTATTCACTCTTATGGACCTTCGCATAAATTTTGTCGAGTATTCCTTGAATTTCTCAATATCGGTGAGCTTTGCAAAATGCTCCAAAAACTTTGGTTTGAATTCGACGTCCTCTGAACTGTATTGTTTGGCCATAAGTGAAATAAAAGCCAATTGGTATAAAAAATGTGCGGATAAATTAAATAAAAAACTCAGAAACAGTATGTGCATAGCATCATAAAGTCAAAATTCTATAAATCAAAAACAGCGACGAGCGTTATGAGGGGATGCTCCCTAACTTTTACAAAAAGTTAGGATCAAAAGAGGTGCAGCATGAAGCTGCACTCCGCTCGCCTTCATGATTTTCGTAATTGCGAGCGTAGTGCGGGCTTGCCCCGCACGTCGGGTACCTTTAGGGCGAGGCCCTAAGTTG
>JAUYGA010000080.1 GCA_030690755.1 Nanobdellota archaeon | reverse complement strand
ATGGCCAATTCATGCCCTTGTTTTTTTTATGATAATCATAATAATGGACAAAGCCGACGGATACCTCGCTAAGAGATTAAAGCAAGAAACTGATTTCGGGAGGATTTTTGACGCTGGCGTCGATACATTGACAATAATATTCTGTCTCATATTCATGACATTGTATGATTACCTGCAATGGTACCAACTGGTTCTTCTTGCAGTTTTTGGACTGATTGATTCATTGATTCAGATGTATTTTCTGAAACATATCAATAATATTCTTCACACTCAATTCTCAAGAATAACTACTTTTTCGATATATGTCTTTATCATGGCAGCCTTGCTGAATTTCCATGTTTTCTGGTTCTTCATGATAACAGCAACATTAGGATTCATAAGAGTTCTGCAATATCTTTTGGAATTAAGAAAAGTCTTGGCCAAAAGCAAAAGAAGGAAGTAATTTTATAAATAAGACGCTTATTCTCAGGCATAAGGGGTTGTATGGGAATTATTTCAAATATTAAGTTAGCAATAGAAACAAGAAGGAAAACAAATAGAGTGCACATTATTCTAAATCAGGTCATGGAGGATTTTGACCGCGATTTTTATGATTGCAACAGTCTGGCAGGAATTGTTGAGGAAAAACTAAGTGCAGCCGATATTCCTTGCTCACGGATCATCATAAGAAATGCTGAAAACAATGAACTAGGCCATAAATTTTATAAGAATCAGATGCGACACGAAGTTATTGAGGTTTTCGGCAGGATTTTTGATCCTTATTCACCGCGACTTATGAAACTAGAAGCATATCTGACAGACACATATCACCAACCGAATAAATTAGAAGTTAAAGTTATGCAAAATTGAATAATCAAATGAATCTCGCAACTCTTTAAACTCATCAACCAACAAGTTTTCTGACAATTTCATTTATCATTTTACCGTCTGCTTTTCCGCGAAGTTCTTTCATAACAAAACCCATTATTGTTTTTTCATTAGCTGATTTGTTCTGCGCAATGATTTCTTTGATTTTTTCCTCCACTTGTTTTTCATCCATCGTCTCAAATCGTTTGGCAGATTCCTTAACTGTTTTTCCTTTGGCAACAGCTGTTAATATTTCAAAGACTGCTTCCTTGCTTATCTTTTTTTCATTCAGCAGATTAAAGACTTCAGACAGCTCGTTTCTTGTGATTCCGCCGACATCAAGACTCAGCCTTGACTTGATCTCTTTTAGGCTGACAAGCATGACATCTGCGATGAACAATGGCTTGACATGATTATATTTTTGAACAAAACTTTCAAAATCAGTTTTCCAGGAAGATTTTGACATCATTGTCGCAAGATCTTCAGAAAGTCCTAGTTCCTCATACTTTTTTGCTTTGCTGGAAATCAGTTCAGGAATTTTCACTTTTTCAATTTCAACCATTACAGGAAGGGCATCTGTTTCAGGATACATCCTTGCTGCGCCAGGCATTGGCCTCATAAAACTTGTTGTCGCATCAGGGTTCGCTTTTCTGACTTCTTTTGGAACGCCTTTGACACAATATTTTGCCCTATCAATTACAGCTTTAAGCGCTTTTTCAGATTTTTCTTTCTCATCTGCAACAAGGACAAATGCATCTTTTTCTCCGACAGCAAGTTCTTTTTTTATTTTGTCAACTTCCGTTTGTGTTATCCCATAATTTGGAAGTTCATCAGAGTGAAATATTCCGCCGACGCCTGCTTTTGTCTTTGCATAATCCGAAAACTCTGTTCCTAGCCTTCTGTTCAGCTGGACTTCTTTTCCGATCAATCCAAAAAATCCTTCAAGTTTTATTGCAAGAATCTTTCCATTCTTTGATATTGTTGATTTGATTATTTTTGATTCAGAATCAGCAAGCAAGTTTGTTATGTCAACCAGCTCCTCATGAATATGATGTTGTCTCTTTATCAGCTCTTTTTTTATTTCTAAGAGAGATAATTGTCTGAGAATCTCATAATCAACATATTTTGGCAGTAGTTTTAGATCTTGAGCGCCTTTGATTTCTATTCGTGTCCCTTCATTTACCGAAACATTGACATCCTGCCTTATTGTTCCAAGTCCTCTCTTCACGCGCTCTGTGCTTCTGAGAAACATTCCTATTTTTTCTGCTGTCTCTTTGCATTGCTCCGGCGTTTTAATGTCTGGCTCTGTCCCGATCTCAATCAAAGGTATCCCAAGTCTGTCAAGTCTGTAAATAACTTTATCAGCATCCTTGCCGATTATCTTTGCAGCATCCTCTTCTAAAGAAATATTGGCAATTCGCACATTTCCAACGCTTGTTTCAATAATTCCATTTGTCGCAATGAGCGCTGTTCTTTGAAATCCTGTTGTATTGCTGCCATCAACAACAGTCTTTCTCATTATCTGGACTTCGTCAACAGGCATGGCTTTCAAGAGAAGGACAACCTGAAGCGCCACATCCAAAGCATCTCGATTCATGTCATGCGGAGGCTCTTCATCAAGTTCAACAAGACAAGTTGTATCAGAATATGCCTGATAGACAAACTTTTTGCCAAACTCCATCTCATGTTTTGCAGCAGCGTCAATTTCTCCTGTCTCTCCGACAACTGCTCTAAGTTCTCTGTTGACAATTATATCCGGCTCATCATCTCTAAGTAAACTTGGACAATTGCAGAAAAGCTTGCTCGTTTCAAGCTGCTGGTGTATTTCGATACCGCATTTCAATCCTAATTTAACATAATCAAAATTAAACTTCTCCTCTTTCATTACTTGTTTGTTGTCTTTTGTTTCAGCCATTTGTTTGAGTTATTTTTATTTTAAGTTCTTAAATACGCATATATCTAGGGGTTAGATTATTTATCAAGCATTCTTTTCCAGACGCTTATTCCTTGGTTTCGTACTTCACGTATCCTATGCAGAGGAATAAATGTCTCGCCGCTGTCTGATGCAATTACAAAAAAGTTTCCTTCAACCCTTAATATTTCCTTGAATTCTAAACGGACATTATTTTCTGTAACACGATCCTCATAGTAGATTGTGTAATCATAAGGATTCTCTTTCTTATCCCATCTTATCCTGTTCAGCAAATCTATTATTGTTTCCATTGTAAAATTGAAAAAACATGAACTTATAATTAAACTTTTTCATCTTAAAAAACAACCATCTTTATTTCTCTACCTAATCATAAATTTCTAACTAATCCATAGTGCATCAACAAAATAAACTAGTTAAGAAAATTATAATACCCACCACCTGCCCTGTATGCTAGGGCATTATGAGACCAATTCACACCAGAATCAACAATTGCAATCGACACATTTATATTTGTTCCAATAGACGACATCCATAATGAATTATTTGCATAAATTGATGGTATGCTTTCATTTAATGTTATCAGATTTGTATAAATTGCATTTAAATAAATATTTGAAAATCTTTCATCCAATACTAATTTTTTTGCTCTAAAAATTGGCACTTCAACAACAAGATAGTTATAATAACTCCCTTGTTCTAAAACCGGTTCGTTTAACTCTTTGACAAAACTTCTTTGTTTATTTTTAATAATTTTCGTTAATTCTTTCTTAAGTTCTTGTTTTCTTTTCAAATCGATTACCCTAATCTCTTTTGTATTAAAATCAATAATCTCTTTATCTTCTTTTTTAACATGAGTCATATTATTAAAAAATAATTCCATTTCCTCACTTTCGTTCATTCTTATTTTAAAATTATATTTATGAAGAACATCTTTGATTTTACTTCTATATGACTTTTCTTGTACAAAATATTTCTCATTTATCTCATGTGCTTTTTTATTTTGAGATTGATCTTTAAATTCAAGAATTAGTTGAACTCGGTAATTTGAATCAATTGTACCTTGACTATAATTCCCCAACAGTTCTTCCAGCTGCTTATTCAATTTAGGTAAATGATTTTTCTCATTGGCAGCATAAGCCAAACTAGATAAAAATGTAAATATAGATATTATAATTAAAATTTTAAAATGTTGTTTCAAAAGTCGCCTCCTGTTTTAAACATTAATTTGAAAAACTAACCTTGCATACTGTTCTTAGCCATTGCACACACTCGTTGTAACACCATCTTTTATTTTCTTCATCTACAACAGGCATACAATTCGCAGATGATTTTGCTGGACAAGGACATTTTTCAGACATATTTATCTCA
>JAUYGA010000078.1 GCA_030690755.1 Nanobdellota archaeon | reverse complement strand
AAAAAGTTGGAAAAATATCGGGGCATAAGACCAAAAATGCCAATAAAGAGTATTTCAAATCTAAGATATACCTTCGTAATGCTTCTGATGTAAATAAGCGATATGAATTATATGATCCGGGCAGGGTTCATCTGGTAGAATGGAGGGGGTATGTAAAAGGTAAGGGCATTCTTATCTTTATTCCTGATACTCCAAGACCTAAGAAAGAAATAAGGCTGTAGTTAGTCGTTATTTTTTGGAGCGATTAGCGACCTTTCTTGTTGCAGCTGATAATTTAGGAATCAAAACAACTTCTTTTAGTGATGGCCTCATAGACTCAGACGCTTTACTATCTATCTCAACCCATCCCAAATACTGTGTCAATACTTCAACAGCAGGGTCTTCAACTTCCAACAATTCCTTAGGATCACGAGCCATTTAGTTCACCTTTAACTTTTGATTTTGTGATAACTTTACAATTCTATTATGATATGTAAGCCATCCATTATACATTCCGTCATTTTCTTCTGTTTGTCTTGATGTTATAAAACCAATTAATTTCTTTAGATAATCTCCATCCATTTTAAATTCAACTTTTCTTTTAAGACCAAGTTGTTTGATAATTTCATAGTCGGATTTTCCTTCATCTCTTAATTTTCTTGTCAATGAGATTACTTCGTTTTGAGTATGTTTTGATTCTTCATATAAGTCAACTATGCCTTGAACAGCACAGCCTTGTCCTGCATGTTTGATTAAATTGCACAGTTGACAAATGACTTGCAAATTCTTATTAGCATTATTTTCAGGATTTCCATCAATATGATCTACTATCTGATATTTTTCTGATTTGTATCCGCAATATGAACAAGTATAATTATCTCTTTGTACTATTTTTAATCTTAATGCTCTCCAGGCTTCTCCTTCAAGCTTCTTTGTTTGTTCCGGGTTTCTCCAAGTTTCTGGTGGAGCAAATGATAGAAAGAGAGTCTTCATTTTTTATCACTCTTTGTGGCAGGATACCAACCTGCTGGTTGAACTTCAAACTTCCAAACATCTTTAAATGGTATTGCCATCTTATGAAAATCTTTAGGATTGATTTGTTTATTTTCGTATTGTTTATAGACCTCTATTGGAAGCGTGCCATAAATAAAGAAATCATCAACTTTCACATCGTAAGCTTCTGCCATTGGCTTAAACTCCTCTTTTTTTGCAATAATCAGCTCGCAATAAGGACAATATTTGCAGGTTTTGTTCAGGTTCAATACAAATTTTGTTTTCTCGATGAATATTACTAACGGAAATTTCTTTACTTTTGTCTTGCCATCACACTTTGGGCATTTTGTGAAGGCGTATTCTTTATACGGATTCAGGAAAAAATAATATTTTTCAGCTATTTTCATTTCAGCACCTGTCTTAAAGGCTTATCAAACACATAGTTTGAAATCTTTTCTCTTATTTCTTTAATCTGCCTGTCAAACTGCAGGATTCTTTTTTTGATTTCTTTTGAAATGCCTTTTTCAAGGTATTTTTCATAAATCTTAAGTTCTTCTTTAGATATATACTTATGATGACTGAAATCGGTTTCGGTGCTGATTATCTTCATATTTTTTTGGACTTTCTTAATTTTCCACGCCATTTTTGCCCTCACGCTTATTATCATTGAAAAACTTTTTAATCCATGCAACATAGCTTTCATCGGTTTCCAGTCTTCCTTCAAC
Source organism: Nanobdellota archaeon (assembly GCA_030690755.1). Taxonomy (GTDB): domain Archaea; phylum Nanobdellota; class Nanobdellia; order Woesearchaeales; family JAUYGA01; genus JAUYGA01. Next base: position 1,910 of record JAUYGA010000078.1, on the reverse strand, counting down.
CTCGTGAATCATCCAATCAAGCAATGCGCAGACTTCGTTGATTGCAAGCCTCTTCTGCTGCAGCCCCCTGCTGATGCCATAAGTTATTGCAAACTCGAATGCATCATCCTCGTTTATATCTGAAAATTCATATAGCGGATCTTTTTTTACTCTTTTAAGCGAAGATAATACGTCGCCATCCTTTATTTTTAAGTTTGCTGTGACAAAGCAATAGATGACAAGTTCAACGCTTGCCAATACATGCGAATAATCCTTAAAATCATTGATTATATCTGCGTTTTTGTTGTTCTCTTCAAAAATCAGTTTCCTTAACGGCACATATGTGTTTATTATATTTTTTTCAATCCTTTTTTTCTCCGCATCTTTCATGTTTTTTCACCAATTGGAAAACCAAGTTTTATAATCATCTATAATCTGGAGGTTTTCATCCGTTGCATGTTCATCCGGATCAAAATCAACAAGCGGAATTGCCACTTTCTTCCGGCCGTTTCTTCCTTCAACCAGTATCCCGTAAAAGTCATCATATAATTCTGAGATAGAATTAAGATTAACGCTGATTGTTTCTGATTTGAACGGTCCGGTTTCTTGCGTATGCGTCCCTGCAATCGGAAAAACCAGATTTTTATTTAAAAAATCAAAGTAAATCTTCATTGACTCATCTGCACTATTAGGTATTTTATCATAATCACTGGCATTAAAAATTTTCATGATTCTTTTTTCATCTTCCGGAATTTCTTCAGTTATCAATTTATTATTCTTCATGTTTTCAATCCATAATTTAAAGCAGACTTATGTCTGGCACAATTAATAGTGGTTTAAAATGATAATTCTTAATTTTTTTCTTGCTAAGTTTATCAGTTGCTTCAAAATATTCAAAGCATAAATCTGAAAATTCGCTTAGGTACAAAAATATTGACCCTGCATCGTCATATTTTCCTTCTTTTGCAAGAATTATTGCATATAAAAAATCAAGCTGTTGATGAGGTGTATGATGTCTAAACCTGATCAATAGCTTTTTTGCAGTTTTGTCTTCATCAATATCAATAAGGGATGACACTATCCTTACCGCGTCTCTTAACAATGGTTTTTCATGTGATGCATTTATTCTTTTAAGATATTCTTCTTTTTTCAGATTATCGCCCATTTTATGGTTAATATCTATCATACTTATGATGTGTAGCATATCCTTTTTATTTGAATTCTCAAAAAATTTAAGCGCTTTTTCATACTGTTTTAGTTTAATATATGCAGTTCCGATATTATGCATTGTTTCAGGATGATTTGGTTTTTTTACAATAATTTTGCTATACAGCTCAATTGCTTTTTCTTCATTTCCTGAATACAACAATTGTTGCGCTTTTAGAAATAAATCTTGGCATTCAAACTCCTCTTCAAGAGAGATAGGATAATTATTTGTCAATTTTTTTTCAAATTCCTCTTTCGTCTTAATCATGTTATTTACCATTTTCTTAACTTCTACTGAGGGATTTAATTCTAAAGACTTTTCAAAATATCTCACGGCATCATTGAGTCTACCATTGCATAATAGGGCATAACCAAGATTATATTTTATTTCAGGACTTCTTGGTTGAATTTTTTCAGCGTGTAATAATATTTTTATAGCGTGCGCATAATGATTTAATTCAATATAACAATTTGCAAGTAGATTAATTGCCTCGAGATAATTAGGATGTTTATCTATTAATTTATCCAAAACATCAATTGCTTCTGCTAATTTATTTTGTTCAATTAAATCCGATGCGCGATTATAAAGCTTATCTCTGTCCATAATCCTTCCTCATCTTATTCAACCCCGAATTCATAATAAAAATTATCCAACTCAATAATTTGTTCCCATATTTTTTCGTATTTTTTGTTGTATATAAAGTATAAAATCCCGCTAAATATAA
>JAUYGA010000071.1 GCA_030690755.1 Nanobdellota archaeon | reverse complement strand
CGCTTCTTTTTCAAGTATGCATGTGCCTTCTATTCCTGCTAGAGAAGCATGAATGGTTTTGGTGTCAGGTTCTGATTTTTTTATTCTTTCTGCAATCTCTAGGATTTGTTTCTCGCCATTACCAAAAACCAAAATATCTGCGCGCGAATCAAGCAATATTGATTTTCTAACCTTATTGTCCCAATAATCATAATGACTAAATCTTCTGAGTGTCGCTTCTGTTCCTCCGATAACAATTATAGAATCCTTAAAATGTTTCTTTACCCAATTACTATAGACTAACACAGCCCTATCTGGAACAGTTTCTCTCGCATCAAATTCAGAAGTCTCATCCTCTAATCTTTTCTTCTTCAATGGAGTGTAATTTCTAACCATTGAATCAATGCTGCCCGATGTTATTCCAAAAAACAGTTTTGGCTTGCCAAGCTTAATTATATCAGCATCAGTTCTTGGCAGCTCTATTATTCCAACATTATAACCATGTTTTTCAAGCAGCCGCTTAAGAATCGCAGGCCCGCTAAGAGGATGATCAAAGAACAGCTCGCCGATTACTAGGATTATGTCGTATTCCATTTATCTTAATATGCTTCTTTCTTTTTTAAATGTTTACTAATGATTTGTTTGTTTTATAGGTTGTATTTTTCAAGAAGTTTGTTTAGTATCTTGTATCCTTCACCATTGAATAAACATAAATCCAAAGCATCATTTGGGCCATGTATGGTGTGAACTGGATTTCCTTCCCAGTTTTGTCCTGCTTGAGCTCTGATTATTAATTCGATTCCAACATTGTCTTCAGCTCTTCTGATAGTTTCAACATAATGTTCTGGCCAGATTCTACCTTCTATCACTATTTCTTTACTTATGCCTTTTTGGATTAAGTATTTTCCCAACTTCATGCGTTCTTCTTTACTAGCTTCTCGGCGTATAGGAAATTCTATTAAATCTCCGTTTGAAAGTTTGTTTAAACTAAATGTTTTTTTAGTTTCCTTTAATCTGGCTTTAGGAGGTTCTCCGAGTTCTTCATACCATTCGTAAATTTTATTTTCCATTGTTAATCAGAAAGAGGTTATTTATAACTATTTTTTACCTAACCTGTTAGGTATTTTATACTAAAACATACTAACTTTTGCCAAATTCCCTGTTTATTATCTTTATCTCCGCTTTTCTTAAGTGTTCGGCTGTTGTTGGTTTACTTAGTTTCATGGACTTGGCAAGCTGTTGTATTGATGTTTTCTTTGGCCAATTATAATATCCTTTTTCAAGCGCCATTCTTAGAATCTTTTCTTGTTTTTCGGAAAGGTTAAATCCATCAAAGGTTGATTTTTTGATATACAGAAGCTTGAATTCACCGTGCTTCTTTATTTCCTCAAGAGCATTTTTTATTGCTGTCTTTTTTGGTGCAGCTATTGTCCAAATTTCCCATCCATCTACTAGTGGAACTTTTTTTGAAACAAAGCATTTGCTCTGTATTATCTCGTGGACTATTGAGCTTATTTTACTTGTATCTGTGAATATTTGTATAAGCATTTTTTTATCATCTTCTTCGAGAATTTCAGACTTCTTTATGAGTGGATGATTTTTTAAATACTTTTTTATTTTTACTGCTTCTTTTTTGCTGGAAAGTAAGACTTCAGTTACATCTTGAACTAAATCAGGATTTAAACTAACAGTGTTATGCGTTGTGAAACTACTTTTGAACTTTTTTAATCCTTCAGTCCAACAACCTTTATGTTTAAGTTTGAATTTTGCTTCGAACATAAGGTTTCATTATTTGTTTTGTATAAATAGTTTGCTGAAGATTGTGCGCCGGAGACGGGACTTCCCGTGTTGAACACATTTGTTCTGAGAAATGCGAGCATTTCTGGAACAATGTTCGAATGCTTCGCATTCTCAATTGAACCCGCGAGACGCAGGGTCAGTACGTCAACCAGCTCTTGAGGCTAGCGCCTTACCAAGTTAGGCTACTCCGGCATTGCACCGTAAAGTTTTTATATTTTTGATGATTTCTGATAGTTACGGGTCAGTGCGTCGACCAGCTTTTGAGGCTGGTTTTATTTTTTCTATAATTGTTTATATCAAAAATGAGTTAATTCAAATTTAAAGTTTGTGAGCAGGGGACGGGATTTTCCGTATTGACATTTGAACCCGCATGACTTTGAGGTACAAAGTCAACTGGCTTTTCAGATCAGCACGTTGACCTGGTTCCGTCACCCCGGCATTTCACAAACGTATGTGCATAGCATCTTCAAAATTCTCGACGTGGAGTTGGAAGGAGCTGCGTTCCCGTAGGGACCAACCCCTCGCAACGCTCGTCGATAATATCGATTAAAGGAATTTTGACCTTATGATGCTATGCACATACTCACAAACGCAAGCTTTTTATATTTCACTTGACTATTATTTCTAGGGTACAAAGTCAACTGGCTTTTTAGGCCAGTTTTTTTCTTTCTTCTTATGTTGTTTAAGTTATTTATATAGTTTCACGAGGTGGTTGGCGAGTGAGGCGAGTGGATATAGTCGATAAAAATCCGAAATATTTCTGAAAATTCCGAAAAGATTTTCGGTGGTTTAGCTCAATTTTATCGACTTTTTGTTCTTCTTATTTTTCATGCAAAGTTTTATAATAAAAAATCAATAACTGAGGATTATGAAATTTGACTGCATTAAATGCGGCGAGTGCTGCATGCATATCAGAGGGAATTTGCCTGAAGAAGAAAAAGCAGAGTTTCAAGCGCTAGCTTTTGGAAAACTGCCAATTATCCAAGTTATTTCTGTCAGAGATATGTCTTTTCCGATATGGAATTTTGAGTATAAACAGATTCAGGATTTTTTGGAAAAAAACATGAACAAGAAGGATTATGAACATTATATGAGCATGATAAAACCTGCAAGAATAATCTTTGACCTTAATTCAAATAAAACACTGATTGTTGCTCATTGTATAATGTCTGACGAATGCGTTTTCCTTGACAAAAAAAGCAATAATTCATGCAAGATATACGACGTCAGGCCGCTTGTATGCAAACAGTTCCCATTCCAGAGCGGACCGCTTGCAGGGCAGAAAGTGTATTTTGGAAATTGCCCTGCAAATGATAAACTTGAATTTAATGATGCAATCTTGCAGGATAAAGAAAAAATGCTTGACATTTATGGAGAGTCATATCTTGCAGCTGCTCAAAAAGACATCTACATGGACTGGGTCAACAGAACAGTGATGGACTTATTCCAAGCAAAAAAGCTCAGGCCTGCGATGAATTATCCTTATCCCTTTTTGATGAAAAGATATGAGATGTCTGAAAAGATTCTTTTCACAGATTTTTTGGTTGATGTAGGTTTTATGACTGCTGAAGAAGTGGAAAAGCAGTTTGCTGGCATTAAAAATAATAAAGATGCGAAAAAAGAGCTCGGATTTGAGTGAATTTTGTTAAATCCACTCAACAAGTTATTTTTTTTTCTGTGTTTTACCTTTTCTCTAGCATTTATCTATATCTTTTCATATATGCTTCGTGTGCCTCTTCTATTCTTTCACATTTGGCATTCGCTTTACGTGTTTCGTTTGCCCATTCTTTGTAAATTTTGTTTCCCAACTTTCTTAACTCAGGGTCAAAAAGGCAGCGTAGATAACTGACTATGTTTTTATACGGCGGTGTATTGTAGCCATCTTTATTGATTCCTACGATAACTTCTCTGTCTGTTCCTTTTCTGTGGATTCTGATTTGACTTTCATAGTCGGGATGAAAACCTGTTCTTTCTTCTTTTAGAATGACGAGTTCTATCGAAGGATTCTTGCTATATTGTCCAATAATCATTAATTTCTCTGCCCCTGGCTGATCCTCAAATTTCAAATTTCCTGCAGCAATAACTGTGCCTAAATCAACATAGTTAGTGAAATTTTTTTTAGTAAAAATTGCGTTATGCTCAAGCATTTCTTCAATAGGCAGGTCTTTTAATTCGCCAGACATTATTTTTGCTTTTGCTGCGCTCTCGTATGTTTTTTCTGGGCTGTTTTTGACATCCATTTTTGTTTCATAAATAAAGTTCATTTTAATCTCCACCCCGTTTTAGGCCTCGAGGTTTTGGCCATTCTTTTTTATGAATTTTAACTATTAAGTAGTAATAACATATTAAGTATATAAATATTTGTGGTATTGTAAGATACCATAAAGTTTAAATATGGGCTAATTATGAGTTAATACAAGCTAAGAGCATCAAAAATGGAGCTAGAACGCCTTAAGGAAATAGGCCTGAGTGAGGGCCAAATCAGAGTTTATTCTGCAATATTAGAGTTGGGAATAGCCACTTTAAACAAAATTCATGAAAAAACAGGAATAGAAAGAAGGAATATTTATGACATATTAAACAAGCTTATTGAAAAAGGTTTTGTCAGCTATATTCTTGAAAAAGGAAAGCACACTTATCAGTGCACGCATCCGAACAAGATTCTTGAAGAAGTTGAAAATAAAGAAAAGGCCTTGAGAGAATTAAAAGAAAAATTTCCGCAGATAAAAGGCTTGTTTGAAACTTCGAAACCTGCAATCCGCGCGGAAGTGTACAGGGGAGATGAAGCAATGAAATCTCTACTAAACGAGATCCTTGAGTGCAAAGAGTCATATTGGTTGGGAGGAAATAACTTTAATCAACGCGAGTCGATTTCTCCGACCATGGTGATTTGGTTTGGTCATTGGATGAAAAGAAGAGCTGAAAAAAAGCACATGATGTATGATATCATAGAGCGCTCGCCAACTGTGCTTGAAGGAATAGATCCAAACAATATAGAAAAACAAAAAAAAGACTATATGAAAATCTGCTGGATGCCTGAAGGGATGCATAAGCCGATGGTGATAATCATATTCGGCAATAAAGTTGCGCAAGTGCTGTGGGCAAAACAATCATTTGCTTTTGTCATAGAATCAAAGGAAATCAGAGACAGTTATATGAAATATTTTAATTATTTTTGGAAAGAGCCATGGCAATAAAGATAAAATTTTAAAGATAGACATACTTCACACTAACTGTCAGAAAAAATGAAATACATAACGAAAAAAGATTTAGTCCTGAAAAAGAGAAGGCCAGATTCCCATAAAGGGGATAATGGCCGACTTTTGATTATTGGCGGGTCTGCTGATTATGTCGGAGCGCCTGCTCTTGCAGCTATGGCTGCGCTTCGCTCAGGCTGCGATATAGCTGTTATAGCTGCTCCTGAGAAAGTTGCCTGGCAGATAAATTCTTTTTCTCCGGATTTGATAACAAAAAAAATTAAAGGAGATTCTTTTGACCTGATTCATTCAACCGCTCTCGTTAAGGAAGCCGAGAGGTTTGATGCTATTTTGATAGGAAATGGGATGGGCACAGAACCTGGAACAGCAAAGTTTGTCTGCAGATTTGTTAAAGCTCTAATTGAGATTGAAAAACCACTTATCCTAGATGCAGATGCCATAAAAATTTTAGGTCATGATAAGCATCTTCTAAAAGAAGCAAATCGTATCTTATTCACTCCGCATAAAAAAGAGTTTGAGATACTTTCAGGAGAGAATCTTCCTATTGTTTTTGAAGATTCTGTCGAAGCAGCTAAAAATTTTATTCAAAAAATAAATGGAAACAATGTTGTTTTACTAAAAGGCAGAATAGACATCATTGCCTCGAAACAGAACACATTATTTAACCAGACGGGCAATGAAGGAATGACAGTTGGCGGAACAGGCGATGTTTTGGCAGGGATTGCTGCATCACTAGTTGCGCAAAAAAATGACTTGTTCAATTCAGCATGCGCAGCAGCATATGTGAATGGTCTTGTCGGCGATCAGCTGATGAAGAGACAAGGAATTGGTTTTACAGCATCAGATATGGTTCCGCTGATACCGCAAGTTATTAATAAGATCAGATGATTTGCACAGCAAGAGCGTTTGTTATAGCAAGGGGATTTGGACAATTATGGAAAGCAAAAATAAGATTATAAAAGGACTGAAAGCAAAAGCAAAGCTGCTTGAGCCCTCTGTAAGGATAGGTAAAAACGGCCTCGCAGATTCAGTTATCGCAGAAATCATAAAACATCTTAAGAAAAAGCAGCTTGTTAAGGTCAAAATGCTGTCAGCTTTTCTAGAAGATCATGAGAAGAGCTACAAAAAAGAGGCTGCTCAGAAGATAGCTGAGCTGACAAACTCTGAGCTGATTGATCTTACTGGATTTGTTTTAGTGATTCACAGAAAGAGAAAATAAGTTTTTAATCAGTTTATGTCCGCACTATGTTCAGTCAGCTTTTTTAAAGCAAAATTTAAATAAAAAACAGATATTTGTATCTTTAGAATAATTAATTAACTAATTTGATATTAAAAGAGGAATAATGTCTAAACTTGAAGAATATGGTTTTGATACTGAAGAGGTTGCAGAGGAAGCGCTAAATGTAAAACTGGCAACAGGATATCCAAAACCTATACTCAGGCGAAGAATTGTTTATGAATCATTTAACCAGAATATTGAAGAGATATATTATTGGCTCATTGATTTCATGAGAATTGATAATTCTTGCACAACCATGGAGAAGATAACTGATGTCTTTGCTGCCTCTGAACAGTCATCCTTTTTTGGGGCTGCCCAGGCAAGACTAGGTATACAGCAGGATAAAGTCAGTCAGTTTCTTGCAACAATCGGAAAAATGATTAAAGAACTTTTCCAGTTGGTTCGTGAGTTAAGAATCCTTGACGAAAGAGTCAGAATATACAAGGACAGCTATAGAGATGCCAAAAAAAAGGAAGGCGCAGAGATAACCCTTAAAGGAATCTGGATTGACATGGTTGAAATGGGCGGTAAAAATCCTTCATCTGTCTATGGTATGGCCACAGAACTGCAATTTACTTCACTGCCAGATCTTTTTTACAGTATACATCCTGATAAAGTAGATGATGTAGAGGATGAGGTGGAGAAAAAAGCTCAAGGGTTTAACAGAAAAGTCAAAGAAGTCCTTAAAAGAAAATTAAAAACATTCATGATCTGGAAAGAAGCGACTTACAAAGAGATGAATGCGAAAAGAACATTCACTTTGAAATATCTGAGACAGCACTATGATATCATAAGAATGTATATGGCATGGGTCAAGCCTTACCTTCGAAATGTAAGAAGAGTTCAGATGGCTGATAAAACAAAAGAAGTTGATATGATTGCTGCATTTGAAGGGTCTATAGTTGAGATAGAACTTGTAGGTATGAAAAGAGACCCTAAAAAAACATTTCATCCGACAACAATGCTGACAATATATTTCAGGTCAAAACCTGCCCTTGATTACCATCAGGAAGGATACCAGCATAGAGGCCCTCTTCACATCGGCAGGGCCAGGATAGATATGCGCGCTTATTCATGGACAGATCTTCATCTAACAAATTACAAGAAATACCGCGAAGACGAAGAGATGGATATGATAAAAACAATAGACAGTTCAGTGAGAGCAGCGTATGATGCGTTGGGAGATGATCTTCAGAGATATCTAGAGGAAGCAGGAGAAAAATTCGATAAGCCCTTGTTAACTCCTGAAGGCAAGGAAAAACCAAAACAAGACTCAATCATAGAGCCTTTCATCTCAATATTCAGGGGATTTGGCGATATAGCCAGCTCATTAACCGGAAGGGAAGCGGGTGTTAAAGCCGGAAAACAGAAAAAGAAGTCCCGTCAAGAAATGTATCTTTTAGCGATTGAAAAAGATGATGCTGCAACAACTGTCAGAAAAGACATGTGGAAAATGTATGATAAGTTCAAGAAGTCCCATAAGATGCTTGCTTGGTAATATATTGCAGATACTTCCATATGCGCATAGCATCTTACCCAACTCAGGGTTGCACCCTTGAGGAGCCCGCGTTAGTGAGGGACGCTCGTTTTACTCGGTCCCTCTCCACGAAATATATGCAACCCCTC
>JAUYGA010000069.1 GCA_030690755.1 Nanobdellota archaeon | reverse complement strand
CTATAACATTGAATTTGACTTCGGCCTGAAAGTAAACTCAGTCGACCATGAGTTGAAGACGATAAAAGAAACAACAACAGAAGAAAAATAAAAGATCTTTTTTCATAATATCGCCACATTTATAGCATTTATAACATTTTTAATAAAACTTAAACTCAACTCCGTTCATAGTTTTTCATTTGCTTTGCATCTTTTGATTTAGAAAAGAATTTTATTGCATCAGCAAGTTCTTTATGTTTTTTTGCATACTCTTTTATATCAATCTTTTGAGCATATGCTTCGCAGGATTGCACAAGAGCCATTGCTCCTTTTCTTGTTCCACCTGGATGCGCGTGACACCCGGCACCCATTGTTGTTATAAAATCCATGTTCTGCATAACATCAATAAAGGGTTTTAGTAAAGTCGGATTTAGACCGCCAGAAATTATCGGACAGCACTTTTTCATTCCGCGCCAATCATCATCGTCAAGGATTACATGATGCATTAAATCTTCATGAACTATGCGAGCAACATTGTCATCATTCTTTGGAATCTTTGACCAATACTGTGTAAAGAAGTGACCAGGAGCAACAAAATTTGTTATATTATGCGCAGCAACAATGTCTTCACCAGGGCTTCCTGCCATCTTTCCAACACCAGCAGTCCCAGTATGAATCCCTGAGGCTCCAGCAAGTCTTGCAAACTTTGATAATACTAAAACAGTAAACCCGATTGGATTTTCAGGCCTGGTAAATGCACCATGGCCAGCTCGGTGGAAATGAATGAAAACATCAGGATATCTTCTTCTGAGTGTCTGAACAGCCATCCAACCGGCAGTAATACCATCAATCAAGAATGCATAACTTCCTTTTTCAAATCCAGCATTTCTAATCATTTCACATCTTCTGATCATAATGTCAAAATCCGGTGCTGAAACATTAAATGAATGAACTTTTTTCCTCCCAGTCTCTTTCACCGCTTTGTCCATTGCTTTCTTTACATGTTCAACCATTTTGTCGTATGGACAAAAATCTTGGTTTGCTTGCGGCTCATCATTTTTAACAAAGTCTCCGCCACCAACCCAGAAATCATAACATACTTCAGCATATTCAGCAGATGTCAAACCCATTTTTGGTTTGATGATTGTTCCAAGAATCGGTCTGTCAAATACACCAAGATATTTTCTCATATCGTCGATTGTGTAGCTTGGCCCATCATATTGTTCAAGCATTGCTGGCGGAAACCAAACATCCAGCAATTTGAGCGCCTTTATTTCTTTCATTCCAGAAACATTGCCAACAATATAAGTTAAAATATTTTGAACATTTCCCTCTCGATCAAATAACCTCCAAGGGTATGCAAGCCACACAAGACTTTTTTTCAAATCAACCTTATACACCATAGCATTCATTGATCTTGAGAAAGGAGTTTCAGTTTTTACCTTGAAATTAGTTCCAGTTGATGATTCAGCAGCAACTTCAGATGCAGCCTGTAAAATATTATTTTTTTTATCAGATATCAGATGAAAAACAGAAAGTAAGTATTCTCCATTTTTAGGATGAGGTAATTTAAGATTAACATATGCCTTTTGTTTAGCATTAAGTGTTTTAACAAGCTTTTTTGGATCAGCAGCCGCAGCCATAAATTCACCTCATTTATTCTAAAAAGAGTGTTGATTAATTTGTATATAAATATATCTTAAGATGAACTCAGATTCTCTGCTTGTTCTTCTTTTTTGAAATTAAAACTAATAGGATAAATGTGATTACTGCATAGAGGAATAACAGGCCTAGCTCAAAAGTCATGTATTTCAGTGGGATGTCAAAGAATAATATCTTTCTGAACATGCTGTTTGCTATGACAACAGGATTATACATTGCAACTATTGCTGCTGGTTTTGGCATCGACTCAAGCGCATTAAGGATGTCGCTTAGCAGGAAAAATACAAGAGCTCCAAATGTCGTTATCAATATTGATGTCTGGATATTGTTTGATATATAAGCAATAATCATGCCGAGGAATACAAAAATAAACACAAGCAGTATGAGAACCGGCAGCATTGACCAAATGTGGCTTGCGATTGCAATCTTAAAACTGAACTGCGCAACCAGCAATAAAACAAAAATCTGGAATGACACGACAATGAAATTTGTAAGCGCAATTCCAATTGTATAAATCACATCATCAACAGGCGCAAGTATGTTTCTCGTGTAAGCCTTGTTGTATATCTCAAGAAGCGCAATAATATTTGCAAAAAGAAGGCTGATAAAAACAATGACTGTAGTAAGAAGAATCGGGAAAGCAAGCTGAATGTTTTTTACTCCTGATTTAAGCTGCTGAAAACTCTGGGTAATAGGCTTTATTAATTTCTGGGCAAGCGATGAATCAAATTTAGATATCTCATTAATCTTGCTTCTGGATTCCTTTACAATCGCGTCAATTCTCTTTACACTTTGGTCAATCTTAACAATATACCTGTCTGTCCTAGCAATCTCTCCCTCAAGAAGAGCGTCTATCGCATCAAGCTGCGCAATTGCATCGTCAAGCGAAACAGTAATATTCTTTATGTCCTCTGAAGTTGCATTGACCTTTCCTCTCACAGAAATAATCTGACTTTTTATCTCTGAAACTGAGATATTGGTCACCTGAGATTTAAACGGTGTTGGAGCAAGCGAACTGAAATTAAAATCAAGAGCATTTTCCAAAGAGTTACTCAAAGAATTGCTGAAGTTCTGCAAAAGACTCAAATTCAAAGAATTATTGAATGGAAGATTAAGAGAATTATTAAGAGAATTATTGAATGGCAAACTAATGGACTTATTGAGCAGATTTAAGGAGGTGTTAATGAATATCTTGTCCTGCAAATAATCTGTTGCTGTCTCCAAATCATCAAGTGATTTTATCAGCGAATCAGACGAGTTTGTAAACGAATTCAAGTTCTTATGAACCTTTGTCTGGAACGACTTGACAGCCAGATACTTCGGCCTGAAATCATCCCTCACCTTGACAAGCTGTTTTCTTCTATCTATAAGATCCAGTCTTATTGTCTCTGCTTCTGTTTTTGCAGATTCAATATCATCAATCCTTTGACTTAGATAACTTATGAAATTCTGAAGATTGTCCAAAACGGTTTGTGTTGAAACAAGACTTATTCTTTCAGAAGTAAGACCAAAAAAATCCTTTATCTGCGTAAGCAATGGAAGAGTTGTCTTCATCCTAGTATTATCAAAATAAAACTTTACTTCGCCTGTAGGAATTTCTGAATTTGACGCTCCTGCCTGAGAAAGATTTCCTGTTACCTCAAGACAGATATGAGACTCCTCAAGGGCCATGTCAAGAAGACAGCCGCTTATAGTTTCGTATCTCACTATCTCAGCAATCCCTGTGACATTCCTCTGAAGCTCGCTAAGGTCAAGGTTATCTGAAGCAACAACACCAATCTTTATGTCATGAAGCTTCTCACCGCTGAAAGAATAGCCGACAAGAAGTATGAGAACCAGCGGAGCTAAGATAATCAGAGCAAGAGAGCTCCAATTCCTGAATATCAACTTAAAATTTTTCAATATTTCGTTAGGTATTTTTGCAATGCTCATTTTTTAGTTTTACGAAATTATACTGCCTGCATTTTCTACTGAATCTATTTATTTAACACTTTTTCTGAATTGGGTTTCCAGGTCAATCCCTTTCTTAATATCTATAATAGTCCTAATTTTTCCGTCTGCAATTATTGCAGCCCTGTCGCAGTTCTGCTCTATCTCAGTAAGCATATGAGATGATATCAAAACAGTTATCTTCTGCTCTTTTGCTGTCGCTCTGATTATGCCCCAAAAATTATCGACAAGAATCGGATCAAGGCCTGTAGTTGGCTCATCAAGAATCACAAGTTTTGGCTCATGCAGCAAGGATATTGCAAAATCAAGGCGTCTTTTCATTCCTCCAGAAATATCTCCTGCCAAAGTATCTTTATGGCTATCAAGCTTAACGTCCTTAAGCAGCTTGTTGATTCTTGCCTGGATGTGTTTTTTATCGACACTATAAAGCTGGGCATAATAATTCATATTCTCTTGTATAGTCAGTTTTTCATAAAAAGAATTCTCCTGAGTCGTATAGCCGACAAGTTTCTTGACTTCATTGAAATTCCCAGAAACCTCTTTACCATTAAAGATAATCCTGCCAGAATCTGCCTTGTGATAGCCGACAAGAATCTTAATCAAAGTGGACTTTCCGCAGCCAGACCTGCCAAGCAAACCTAGAATCTCTCCTTCATTTATGCTGATAGTCAGATTGTCTAAGACTTTTTTCTTTCCAAAACTCTTCGATACTTTTTCAATATTAATTAATGGTTGCCTAAGCATATCAACAAAAGTGATTTTCAGCTATTTAATTCTTTGTTTTTTGAATAAGTATTGAAAAGTTTAAGGGGCCAGCGAAAATGAAAAATTTTCTGGCCTTTGCTTGCGCAAAGGTATCAACTTGCGAAGCTAGTAAAAAGGAACAGTGAGCAATTTTCGGAGTGCCATAGAGAAAATTGCAATCTCTGGAAAATAAGATAAGTTGAGCTGACAGCACCACGAACAAAAGTGAGGACTTTTCAATACCGTCTTTTTGAGGAGAATTTTGGCCAGGCAGATGAGCTGTTTTGGACCTAACTGCCAGTTCCCCACTCTGAAGACATTATCGTCGCATTAAGAGATAGTTCTGTTAAGTTAGACCTGTCTTTGAGGGTATAATTTGATTTCTGTCCTTGATGACCAACATCTCCTGTTTTTAAAGTATGAAACAAAACCAGATTGGATGAGGGCATGCATATTCTATAATCTTTCTCAAAATCTAACCCTAAACCAATAAAATCGGTTCTTTCGTCATTCATCTTATCAGACACATCAGGTATCAGCTCTGCCAATAAAATGTTGTACACTTGAAAAGAAGCTTCTTCTTTAAAAGGTAAAGATTCAGTCCTGGAAGACCTTTCCAAATACAGTATCTCCGAAAGCAAATAATTTCTAGAGGATAGTGTCAAAAACCGAAAAGTTTTTATACTTTAAGATATCTATTAGATATCTTATGAAAAAAGTTAAAATAATAAACAAAACAAAGCTGATAATAGAGGGGATAGAT
>JAUYGA010000068.1 GCA_030690755.1 Nanobdellota archaeon | reverse complement strand
TGACGAAGCTGCGCTTGTTGTGTGTAGAGTGCTTAAGACTAGATGGCCTGTTTCCGAAGCATTAAGAACTGTTTGCATTGCTTCATAATTTCTCATCTCTCCGACAACCATAACATCTGGGTCCTGCCTTAGCATATTTTCAAGAGCCATTGGAAAACTTTCAATGTCAATCTTGACTTCCTGCTGCGTTATCATTGCTTTTTGATCTTTATGCAAAAACTCAATAGGATCTTCAACTGTTACAACATGGCAGTTTCTCGTATTGTTTATGTAATCAATCATTCCTGCAAGCGTCGTGCTCTTTCCGCATCCTGTCGGGCCTGTTACCAAAACAAGGCCGCTTTCTTTTGAACAGAAATCCTTTAAAACATCAGAAGGAAGATTCAGTTCTTCTAATTTTTTTATCTCATAAGGAACCCGTCTTGCAACCACTCTAGGAGTTCCGCGTTGCATGCTGTAATTTATTCTGAATCTGGCAACATCAGGCATTCCATAACTGAAGTCAAGAACTTTTTTATCTGAGAACTCTTTTTTCTGTTTGTCTGAAAGTATCGGGTTTATCAGATTGTTGATTGTTTCCGGTGTCATTCTTTCAACAGGAAGCGATGTGAGTTCACCGTTTATCCTCAATACAGGAGGGCTGCCATATTTAAGATGCAGATCAGAACCTTGTCTGCTAACTAATATGGTGAATAATTGTTCTATTTTTTCTATTGCCATCATTGTGATAATTCTTTTTCGGTATATAAATCTTTCTTCAGGTAACTACTTTATAGTGAGTATCTTGTTTAGAATGTAGGATGATTTAGTTCAGACAGGCAGGACTTCCACCATTCTTCCTATGATAAATGATGCATTCGCAGCACATGCCTTTCCTGCTGCATGGATAATCACAAGGACAATCCTTGAGATTTTTTGCTTTGTTTTCGCAGTTCATTTTTTTATTATAAAAATGCCCCGGCCGGGACTTTCAAACTGAACGCTGCATGCTGCGTGCTGCGTTCAGTATTTGAACCCGGGTCAAAGCCTTTCTCTACACAAAGTTCGAGAGGGCTTTATGATTGGTTGTCCGACAATTCGATTAATTGATGAATCATCTCCGGACTACACTACCGGGGCATTTGAATGTGATTGTTTGTGTTGTGATTATGTTCTGATTCTGAAAATACTTGACTCTTTTAAAGATTTTATTGTTTTTTAAGGTTTTTTCAGGATAATAAAATAAATCCTAAAGTATATATACTTGTTATTTCTTCTAATATTTTATGGTCGATTTAAGCCGTCTTATACGTTTTGAAACCGGAGAGAATGCAGAGCTCTCAGGTGAAGATAATATCATCCTTTCTGAAGAAAAGATTATGCAGCAGGATTTTAATGCTTTCTTGAAATTTTTCAATATTAAGAGAACTTTGAGCAAACAGTTGACAGAGAAGAATTTCAAACAGCACATTCCTGAAATGACAAACATAAACAATAAGATGATTGCTCTGTTAAGAAAGTTGGAAGTCCATAGCGTAAAAGAAAAAGACTTGGTTTGCGGAAAGCTTGTTAAATTGCTTCAAAGCCATCCTATGTTCAGGAAGGTCTTTGATTCTGTCGGAAAAGAGCAGGAAATCATGGAGCTGCAGAAGTATCTTGTTGCAGTCCTTAATTACAAGAAGAATCTTTATCAGACTTTGTTGAAACAGCAGCAGCTTCTGAAAGTCTTAAAAGAGAAAAAGGCATACTCTGCAAAAGATGAAGACTATCTAGCATTCCTCCATACAGAAGATTCTGAGAGAGCAGCAGAAAGAAATATTCTTACATTCCTTGCTCAAGCTGTTAAGAAGACAAAACAGTTGGAAAAAGAATTTTCAACGTCTGCAAGCAAGAAAAAAGCAAAAGACAGCGCAAGAATTTTTGACATGAAAGATGTAAGATTTGCAGAAATTCTCAATAACGGAGCGCATTTTTCTGGTTTTTATAATCTTTACAAAAAAGCATTTCCTGCAGAAGAAAGGGAAAATAAGCAGATTCTGACAGAAGGTATTGCAGGAAGATATTCTGCAGATGGAGTTGATTGTTCAAACCATATTATCGGAGCTTTTTACAAAGGAGAATGCATTGGAGGGATTTATTTTGTCCTGATAAAGCATGCAAAGTTCTCATTCGGCATGATATGGTGGACTGTTGTTGCTCCTGAATACCGCGGTTATGTTGTTCAGAACACATCAGGAAATCCTCTCTTTAAGGTTGGTCAGAAACTTGTTGACCTTGCTGAGAAGAAACTGCAGAGTCTTGCAGCTCTCAATAGAGTTAATCTTTTTGGAAATTTCATTGAACTTAACAATCCACTAAGGATGACAAAAACAGAGATTTCTGCAGAAGTCATGAACCCCCTTTTCAGAATAAATTTTTGGGAAGGAAAAGGATACAGAAACTGCTTTGACCAGTACATCCAACTTATGGAATATGATCACGGTATACCTATAGAAAAACAGACAATTGCTACATACTGCAATCTTTGCGTCAAGCCAATAGGTTTTAGATGGAGATTTCATATTCCTAAGGAAGATTTAAGACAGGTAATATTTGCGATTGCAACAATATCATGCAGCTGGCCTAAAGAAAGACTGATGGACTTTTCACATTATAGGAATATGATGTCAGCAATCAACAAATCAATGAAACATCAGCTTACAGAATTTAATAAGGAAGAAGTTGCTGCAGTTGTCGGAACAGTGAAGAAATTCAAGTTGGCTGCTTAGGATTGATGTGTTGTTTTCTGGTGGGTTTTATTGTTTCTTTTGCAAAGGGGATTTTGACTTTAGGGTGCTAAACACATTTATTATTGTATAATTCCGAAATTGGTTTACACTTTTGAAACCGAAAAAATCAGGCCTTCTTT
>JAUYGA010000058.1 GCA_030690755.1 Nanobdellota archaeon | reverse complement strand
CGTTTCATTAGGTTTAGCTATCAATATCTTTCTTATTCAACAATATTTGTTTCCTTTGACCACTCCTAATGTAAGCAAAGTGAGTTATGAAATGTCAAATTATTTAAATCAAAATGAATTTAAAACTCCATTATATATTTTCAGGAATAATGGTTTTGATATTTATTTAAATGAAAAATATAGAAAACCAATACTTTTAGAAAAACCAAAACTTATTTGTAAAAAAAACTGTTTTGCCAAAGAAGATATAGGTTCATACCAATATGATCTACTTATGAATTATTATAGATACTCTTCAATATATTATCTAGAATTCAATAATGCTTCACAAATCAGCATAGAGGATTTGAATAAAAATCTAAACGAGGATGGCGGAACTGTTGTATTCATTGATTTTCCAGAAATGAATAAATCAGATCCCTTGTGGATATTGATAAATGACAGCTGCAATATCAACAAAACGTTCTATAGCAATGGATTTAAAATGGGGTATGTATTTACCTGTCCAAAATCTAAAGTTATATCGAATGATGTTGCAAAACTCATTAATCTGCAAAAAGTAAATAAATAAGCATAAAAATAGTGAATTTCAGAATATTTATAAAACAATAAGCGAATAGGAGTAATAACATGATATCAGGAGTGATTATCAAAAAAATAGCATTTAATGAGGACAGCAGAGGCTGGCTGGGTGAGATATATAGAAACGATTCTGACCCGCTTAAAGCTGCCATGTGCTATGTTTCTCACACTGAGTTTTGCAAAATAAGGGGACCGCATGCACACAAAAAGCAATCTGATTTCTTTGTATTTATAGGTCCTGGAGATTTTGAGCTTTATCTATGGGACAACAGGAAAAATAGTAGCACAAAAGGAGCTAAAATTAAAATTGTGGTTGGAGAAAGCAACAAAGTTTCAGTTTTGGTTCCTCCAGGAGTTGTTCATGGTTACAAGGCAATAAGCAAAGAAGGCAGTTTTTCGATAAACTTACCTAATAAACTTTATGCAGGAAAACAAAAAAAAGAAAAGGTTGATGAAATAAGACATGAAGAACAAAAAGAGTCAAAATTCATAATCAATTAAACTGAAAAAAAACCTAAAACTTTCAAAAATGAAAATACTAGTAACTGGTGGATGCGGATTTATTGGGAGTAACTTCATACTTTCTATGTTAGAAAAGCATCAAGACTACAAGATTGTTAACCTAGACAAGCTTACTTACGCTGGAAATCTTGAGAATCTCAATTCAATAAGAAAAAATCAGAGATATAAATTTGTCAAAGGAGATATTTGTGATAAAAAAACAGTCAACAAATTGGTTAAAGATGCAGATGTTATTGTTCATTTTGCTGCAGAAAGCCATGTAGATAGAAGTATACTTCATGCAGAAGACTTTGTAAAAACAAATGTGTTGGGCACGTTTGTGATACTTGATGCAGCATTGAGAAATGGAAAAAAACGAGTACATCACATTTCAACAGATGAGGTATTCGGTTCGTTGGGAAACTATGGAAAATTTTCTGAAAAAACACCATATGATCCAAAATCACCATACTCATCTTCAAAAGCCTCATCAGACCATTTGGCGAGAGCCTATCATCACACACATGGATTACCTGTTACAATATCAAATTGTTCAAATAATTATGGGCCCTACCAATTTCCTGAAAAACTTATTCCTTTATTTGTAACCAATCTAATAGATGGTAAAAAAGTACCGGTCTATGGGAAAGGTAATAATGTAAGAGACTGGATACATGTTTACGATCACAATGAAGCAGTAGATCTAATTTTAAACGAAGGTAAAATCGGTGAAACTTACTGTATTGGTGGAAACTCTGAAATGAGCAATATGCAGATAACAAAAACAATACTAAAAGAAATGAATTTTAATGAAGACATGATTGAATATGTTGAAGACAGAAAAGGCCATGATTTCAGGTATGCAATTGATTTTTCTAAAATAAAGAAAGAACTTGGATGGAGACCTAAACATTCATTCAACCGAGGAATAAAAGAAACAATTCAGTGGTATAAAGAAAATGAAAGATGGTGGCGTCCATTAAAAAAAAAGACCATCCATAACATAACAAAAAAAATGCATGGGTAAAATGAAAACAATCAACGTTGTAGTCCTGGGAAGCAAAGGTATGCTAGGAACAGACCTTGTCAATGAACTTAGCATGAAAAAATACAAGGTCTTTGGGCTTGATTTGAGGGATATTGATATTACTATAAGTGATGATATTAAAAAAATGTCTTCATTAAAACCTGAAATAATCATAAATTGCGCAGCCTACACAAATGTAGATGGCGCTGAAAATAATAAAGCACTATGCCGGAAAGTTAATGTTAATGGTGTCGAAAACTTGGCAGATTACTGCAAGGAAAATGATATTTTGTTAATTCATATTAGCACAGATTATGTTTTCAATGGAGAGAAACAAAGTTATACAGAAGATGACAAAAAAGATCCTATAAATTATTACGGCCTGACAAAATCAGAAGGGGAGGATGCCATAACAAAGCAACTTAGAAAATATTACATAATAAGGACTTCATGGCTTTTTGGAAAGAACGGGAAAAATTTTGTTAAAACAATAATAGATTTATGCGGTCAGAAAAAAGAGATCAATGTTGTTGATGATCAAATTGGCAGGCCAACTTACACAAAAGATTTTTCAAAGAGTATCATAAGCCTATTTGAAGAAAAAAAACCGTACGGAACATATCACATAACAAATTCAGGAAAATGCTCCTGGTTTGAATTTGCAAATGAAATAAAAAAACAAAAAAAGCTTAAATGCAAAATCATACCCTGCAGCAGCGATGAATACAAACGAGATGCAAAGCGGCCAAGGTTTAGTGTTTTGGAAAATAATAAAACTGACAAATTAAGAAATTGGAAAATAGCGCTAAAAGATTATCTAGAGGCTGAATAAAATGAAAGGAATAATACTTGCAGGAGGCACTGGTTCAAGAATGATGCCTTTAACAAAAGTTACCAACAAACACCTATTGCCAGTATACAACAAGCCAATGATTTACTATCCATTACATACCTTGATAGATGCTGGAATAAAGGACATTTTAATCATATCTGGAAAAGGACATGCCGGAGATTTTCTTGAACTCCTTGGTTCTGGAAAAGAATTTGGTGTAAAGCTAAGCTATGCAATACAAGAAGAAGCAGGAGGAATTGCACAAGCACTTGGCTTAGCTGAAGACTTCGCAGACAATGAGTCGGTTTGCGTAATTCTTGGAGACAACATATTCGAAGACAAAATAAAAATTAATGATTTCAAAACAGGCTCTATGATTTTTCTGAAACAAGTTCCTGACCCTCACAGGTTTGGAGTTGCTGAACTTAAAGGAAATAAAGTAATTGGTGTAGAAGAAAAACCAAGAACACCAAAATCAAATTATGCTGTAACAGGTTTGTATGTTTATGACGAACAGGTTTTTGATATTATAAAAACATTAAAACCAAGCGGGAGAGGAGAGTTAGAAATAACAGATGTAAATAATGCCTACCTCAAAAAAGGAAAAATGAAAGCATTCATGCTCAAAGGGTTTTGGACAGATGCGGGAACTTTTGAGAGTTTATTCAGAGCAAATGATTTAATAAGACAAAAAACTAATAAATGACAATAAAATAAGCAGATATTAGATTTTACTCCTAAAGTATAATATGGTTTTAGTAAGACCCATTTCTAAATCTACCTTTGGCTCC
>JAUYGA010000054.1 GCA_030690755.1 Nanobdellota archaeon | reverse complement strand
ATAACATTGCCAATAACAGATGATTGGGCTCAGAGTTCTGTTTATAATTATCACAAAGCGAATATAGAACAACAAATCAGACAACAATATCCAAATCTTCCAGACACAAATAGAAACCAGCTGATTGAAGAACAATTCCAGCAATTCCTTAAAGCTAATGAAGCACAGATAACACAACAAATACAACAAACTTCAGAATATTTCAAGCAACAAATAAAAGATGAAAATGGATATACCTATTTAGCAGATATAGATTCTTATGTCTGGCTTAAGCATGCAAAATATAATGCAAATGAAGGTTATAGCGGAGAAGTACTTAAGACAGGAAAAGAACTTGAAGAAAAAGGATTCAAAAATCTTGAACCTGATAAACTATATCTGTATGATAGTCTTGTGATGGCTCCACTTGGAGGATTATTAGGCCCGCACATGCACCCAATAGTAATTGCTTACACATATAAGATTTTCAAAGTTTTCAGCCCAAAAATGACATTAGCACAGGCATCATTCTATGTTCCGATAATGCTCGCTCTGCTTTCAATAATTGCCGCATTCTTTATCGGAAAAAGAGTAGGAGGAAATGTTGCAGGATTTTTTGCAGCAATGGTAATTGCAGTTCATCCATTTTTCATAAGCAGAAGTTTTGGATCAGACACAGATCCTTATAATGTATTCTTTCCATTGATAATAATCTGGTTTTTTATTGAAGCATTCGAAGCAAAAGATGCAAAAAAAGGAATTATTTATGCAGGACTAGCAGGGCTTGCAACAGGATTATTCAGCTTTGTTTGGGCATTTTGGTATGTCTTTGATTTCATATTAGCTGCTATGGGCGCTTATTTTATTTATTACATAATAGTGCATTGGAAAGGATTTGACAAGATACCAGAAATGCTTAACCATGCATCAATAAAAAAGCTTTTCCTAGTGACAATAGTTTACATAATACTTTCAGGAATCGTCGTAACTATCTTTTCAGGGTTTGGTGCTTTTATTGGAGGATTCACAGGTCCTCTAGGATTATTAACAATTAAAGACAGTACACATGCAGATCTCTGGCCTAATGTTTATACAACTGTTGCTGAATTAAACAGCGCAGACTGGAATTCTGTTGTAGGTTCTATTGGTGGCAGATATTTGTTTATAATAAGTATAATCGGTATCCTACTAACATTCCTCAAGAAAGATGAGCATGGCAAACCTGATATGAAATACGTTTTCTTGTTTACAATATGGTATTTAGCAACAATCTATGCCAGCTTTAAAGGCGTAAGATTTGTATTGCTTTTAGTACCTGCTTTTGCCATAGGAATTGGAGCTGCTGCAGGAATAGGTTATACCTATTTAAGAGACTGGTTCTCAAAGAGCTTCAGTATAGACAAAAAAGTAACAAGTGTCTCATTGATATTATTATTTTTCATAATAATTTTCATTAGCCCAGGAAACCTTGTGAGAGCAGCTCATGAAACATCCAAAAATTCTCTTCCATTAGTGGATGATGCGTGGTGGGCTAGCCTTACAACAATAAAAGATAATTCAAGCAAAGATGCAATTATCAATTCCTGGTGGGATTTTGGGCACCATTTCAAATATATTGCAGAAAGAGCAGTAACATTTGATGGAGCATCACAAAATATACCGCAAGCACATTGGATAGGAAAAGTCCTGTTGACAAATGATGAAGAACAAGCAATATCTATACTAAAAATGCTTGATTGCGGCGCAAACACTGCATTTGAGAAAGTCAATGAACATTACAATGATACAGACAGATCGGTTGATGTTGTTTATGATCTGCTAAGATTAAACAAAGAGGATGCATTCACATACTTACAAAATAAAGGCTTTAACAATAACCAGATAAGTGACATAACAAAGAGACTATATTGCCAACCACCTGAAGATTATTTCATAACCTCTGAGGACATGGTTGGAAAATCAGGTGTATGGGCGCATTTTGGAAGCTGGAACTTTGATCGGGCAAATATCTGGATAAACGGAAAAGGAAAAAACAAAGAAGACATGATAACATTCATAACAGAAAATACTGCATATAAGACAAGAGAAGAAGCCGAAAAGATGTATTATGAAGTCAGTTCGATAAAAACTGAAGATGAATCAAACAGATGGATAGCGCCATGGCCTAGCTTTGCCTCAGGACCAGTTGGCTGCAACCTCGCTGCAAACACAACAAAATTGTTATGCGGAAATGGAATAGGAATAGACCTGAGCAATTTTGAATCCACTATACCAACACAAGGTGGAGTTAAATCACTTGACGCAATTGGTTATTTTAATGGAAAAGATTTCACTGAAATAAAAACACCGACAAACAACAGCGTTGCACTATCAGCAGGACTTATGAAAAACTCAGAAGAAAGTTACACTTTAATACTTGCGCAAGAACCGCTTCATACAAGTTTATTTATGAGATTATTCTATATGAATGGCGGCGGAGTAAAACACTTCAATAAACTATCAGAAAAGAGAAGCATGGCAGGACAAAATATAATCGTTTGGAAAGTTGACTGGGAAGGAAAAAAAATAGAATCAGAAACTCCAGACAATAGCGCTCAAACAATCCCAGTATCTTAAAGCTGTTAAAATGGAAACTGAAAACCCGAAAAAAAGTTTTTCTGAAAAAATAAAAGACAAAATAAAAAGTTTAGAAAAAGAAGATTACTTGCTTTTGCTTCTGATAATAATTGTTTTACTAATCCAGCTTTCTATTGTAACAAAACTTAAACAACTTCCTGGACCAATATATGGCGGCGACATATACCATCATAAAGGGATGGCTCAGCACATTTATAATGGAGGTCTGCCTTGGAAAGACCCCTACTATTTAGAGGGGTATGCATTTTATGGGTGGCTATTACATTTATTAACTGCATCATTTGCATTTATCCTGGGGATTGGCATATTAAAAGCGAGCATATATTTTCCATTAGTTGAACTTTTACTTGGAATTATTTTAACATATCTGTTAGGAATAAAAGTATTCAAAGATAAACTATTTGCATTCCTTTTTTCTGCCGCATGGGCGAGTTTTTTTATAACACTTGATTTGAATGTATCTGGATTTGCAACAGTAGTTATGATGCCTGCACTTGCGCTTTTCATAACTTATGCTAAAACAACAAAACAAAGAATTTTCGCAGGTGTAATTTACGGATTATGCGGAATTACGCATGCCTCCCTTTTCATAGGACTAAATTTCTATATTTTTGCTCTCATATTTTACAGGATAATAACTGAAAATATAGAAAACAAAGAAGGAAAAACAGTAATCAAAAAAGAATTCAAAAAATCAATTATAAACCAAATAAGATGGGTTTCATTAATCCTTCTAATAGGAATTCCAATTGCGATGCTTTATTGGGGGCCAATTATTTTTGTTTACCATGGAAAAACACTAAATCCGCTGCAAGAATATAGTGGCAGTGGAGTTGCAAACTTTTCACTATATCAATCAACAATCCCTGCATTCTTTAATTTCTCTAAGGGCATCAATATAATTTTTTCAATTTTAGTCATACTTGGAATATACTATTTAATAAAAAATCCTGGCAAAGCAAAAATTCCTTTACTATTTTTCATAGCAGGATTCATTGGAATAATACATCCACTCATAACTAAACCTTTATTTAACACCTCATTTGGCTACTATTGGTTCGGAAGAATGTTTGTTGTAACCCAAATCATTTTAATCATTTTTGGAGTCTTTCTTGTCTACCTATTAATAAAAAAGTATTTTAAACCAAATTTTGACCTAAAAAAAGCAGTAGTTTTACTCGCGTTGATTGTTTTCATAATATTCACAAGTCAAAATATCAAAAACTACAAAAACGGACAATTTACTCAGGCAGGATTTACTTTATCTACTGAGATGGAAGCAATGTTTAGAATGGGTGATTGGATAATGGCAAACACTGACAAAAATGATGTCTTTGTTTCAACACACCCAGAAACAAGCTTTGCATTACAATCAATAAGCGGAAGAAAAGTAATGTTCTCAAGAAGAACACATTCCAGCCATTTCATAGATGTAAATAAACGCGCGGCTGATGAAGCGGTCATGTTATATGGAAATGATTCAGAAAAAACAAAAGAACTTTTAAAAGAGTATAATGTGAAATATCTTTATGAAGACTTTTATTCTCTTCAGACAAAACAGCAATGCGAATCAATTTGGAACTCTCTTGAAGAAACCAACGAGGGCAATGTCAACATGCAATTTCAATCATATGTTTGTCTGCAAACAACAGCTGAATTTGAAGAATATCTTAAGCAATATGGTGTGGAGTATAAGAAAATAACAGGGCCGTTAGATCCTGCGGGCGGCTTAGAAACGCCTAAATTTGCGTTATTGGCGATAAGAGGAACTGAATTTAATAGTTATGTTTTAAATAAAACAAAATTAGTTCACCAAGAATTAACGCCTGGCGGAACAATTGCAGTTTTATACAAAATAGGTGATTAAAATTACTGAAATTTCCATAATCGTCCCAATGTACAATGAAGAGAAAAGAGCACCTAAATTTCTTAATGAACTTATCAATTTTTCAAAAAAAAATCTAAAAAACTATGAATTAATATTTGTTGACGACGGTTCTAAAGATAAAACTTTAGATATGTGCAAGGCATTCAAAACTAAAAATATAAAAATAAAAATAATATCCTATAAAAAAAACCAAGGAAAGGGATTTGCAGTCAAAACAGGAGTGTTTAATGCTAAAGGAGAAAAAATAATTTTCATTGATGCAGATGGATCGATACCGCCTGAAGAAATAAGTAAAATGCTGAGAAAACTCAGTAAATACGATGTTGTTGTTGGAAATCGATCATCAAAAAAATCAGTAATAAAACAGAGCAATATCAGAAAAGTAACAGGCACCTCATTCAACATACTCGTAAACATCTTATTCAAAATAAACATTAACGACAACTTATGCGGTTTTAAAGGTTTTAAAAAAGAAGTTGCATGTAATTTGTTCAAGGAATTAATTGATAAAAGATGGCTTTTTGATGTTGAATTATTTTACAAAATAAAGAAAAAAAAATACTCTTTATATAGGCTACCAATTGTGTGGGAACATAAGACCGGTTCTAAAATTAAATTTTTTGATCCTATTATAATGATGTTAAAACTGATCAATTTACGCATTAAACTTCTAAAAAAACCATCTAAAATTTAGAATTATGATCGGTCTTAATAAAGTAACTAAATATGTGATCCAAATTCATTTTTACTACATAAAATAAATTTACAATATTGAATTTGACTTTTATAATTCGGCTTGTTCTCCATGCATCATAGAGTTTATTAAAAAGAACAAATAATTTATTTGGTGGCAGTTTGATTAAAATTTTAATAAATGGCAACATTTGTGGGTGTTTTACTCCAAAACTAAAAAATTTCTGAAAATTAATCATATATTTTTTTTCTCTGGCTGAATTAAATTTAATACATGATCCCAATTGAATAGATTGAGACATATTATCTATATTTATTCCATCTTCAATGTATTTGTTTTCAACACAATACTTATATATGTCTGTACCATAAAAAGGAGTAAGAAGAAAACATTCAGCAAAATCTACCTGATGTTTCGCACTAAATTTGAATGTTTCCAGAACCATTTCAAATGTTTCGCCAGGGTTGCCAATAATGTTTTGAGTATAAACTTTTAATCCATTTCTTTTTAGAGTTATGATTGATTTACTCATTATTTCTTCAGATAAATTTCTGTTAAGAATTTTGTTACGAATGAATTCATTTCCTGATTCAACAGCCATAGTCACAGCAACACAACCTGCTTTTTTTAAATTTTTTATTTTATCTTCATTTAATAAATTAGGTCTGACATTACACATAAATGGCAGCCCAATTTCAGTTTTATATAATTCGGCAAATTCTCCATAGTCCATATTAAATCCAAAAGTATCATCAACTATTTTTAAGAACGTGAAGGGATATTTTTTTTGAATGATTTTTAGTTCTTCAATAAGATTACGTGGCGAACGATGAGAATTAACTTTTCCCTTGCCAGCATATAAAGCATTATACGGCCTATTAAAACAATAAGAGCAATTGAAAGGGCAACCTCTTGAAGCAATTATTCTTTTTATTGGTGTCTGACTTAATCCTTTATTTTCAACATATATCACATCTCTGTTTGGGAAAGGTAACGTATCTAAATCGTTGACTTTATTTCTCACAGGATTTTTATAGATTTTACCATCAACTCTTAACCACCAGTTATTTGTTTTCGTATATTTTTTTCCGTTTTCCATCTTTTTTAATAGTTCTGAAATAGCAAATTCTCCTTCACCCCTGCATATTCCATCAATCAAATTACTGCTTTCAATAAATTCTGGATAAAACGTGCAATGTGGTCCTCCAAACAGAGAAATAGCATTTATTTTTTTCCGAAGCGAAGCATTAAGTGTTCTACACAAACGATGTTTTCCAGTAGTTACACTATAGGCCAGGACGTCGGGATTAAATTTTTTTAATCGCTTAAAGAAATCCTTACGTGGTGACTCAAAATATTTTACAGTATGTCCGTCATTTATAAGTATTTGAATTAGATAAGCTATCCCTAATGGCTCAACATGGGCTATTGCTGGCTCTATAAAAGCTATTCTCATATTAATTCCCCCTGGACTAACATAACTTATTTTTATTTAAATATGTTTCTATTTTCTGTACGTGTTTAGCTTAAATTTTGCTTATCATGGGCTCGGTAAGGTGAAACCTTTTCTTGCTTCCATGTGTGTAATCATGCTGAAAAGAATTTCCATGATTCTCGTTCCTTTCTCATTCCGCAATGTTCCAAATATCTTTCGCTGAACGATAGGTTCACGAAACCGTTGCTCAGCAAGATTATTTGTAGGTTCAGCAAATGGATTAAAAATATAAGCTTTTCAGTGTTCTAACATAATGATTGAAGACCTGCTATTTTAGAGGGAAGCTAAACATGTACCCTTATTATGCATCAACTAAGAAAGAACTACAATAAGCAAACTTACCAGACATATCTCTTTGCAGGGCTTAAGAAAAAAGCAGCACAGAAATTATTTTAATTTTGGTTGTAATATTAAACACAAAGTCATGCCAAAAGGCAATCTCAACCCTTTTTTAATTAAAAAATTCTCGAAATTCATCAAACGAAAAAGCAATCTATTAAGAATAGGATTGATAGTTCCATAAGCTTTGTGCTTTTTAAATTTTTTAAAAAGCCGATCAACGCAAAATGGCAAGAACAAGATGCAATTCCAATAAGATTTGTAAACAACTCTTAAACTTTTTGTTTTATTGGATAAATCTAAAAAATCATACCGTCGATAGTGCTTTAACATAACATCATAACTAGAGTAAAGAGCTGAATAAGCAGGCACAGTCATAATAAGAAAACCCTCTTTTTTTAAGACTCTTCTACACTCATCAAATGCCCTTTTATCATTTTTTATATGCTCAAAAACATCAAAAGATAGTATGACATCAAATGATTCATTTTTAAATGACATAGATGAAGCATTCATCTTTTTTTTAACCAAATCCAATGTTATGTTGTTTAAAGCTTTTTTATTAACATCTATGACAACCAGCTTTTTTGCATACTTTTTTATTGCAACTAAATCATTTCCTACACCACAACCAATCACCAAAATCTTCAAATTCTTTTTCTCAATCTTCGATAGTAAAATATCTATCAGTTCTAATTTTGACTTATGCCAGAAATTTTCTTCATCCAACCCTGAGTCTTTTTCAATTTGATCCATTCTAGACGTAGAATAAGAGAAATGTTTATAAACATTTTTATATAATCTAATTTAATTAAAATAAATTGGAGACTGCCAAATTATTTAAAAATGGTTGAAAAACATAACAAAAAGGTACTTTTTTTTATCATTCTGATTTCATTATCAATATTAGTATTTTATCTCCCGATTCTGCAAAATATAAATAATTGGGGAATAAGAGATTGGTCCTTTTTCCAGGTCTCGACAGGAATTCTAAAAAAATCTTTGGTCGAAAATCACCAAGTTCCGCTTTGGGACCCTTTTTCATGCGGCGGCAGACCTCTAATAAGCAACCCACAAGCGGCATTTATCAGCCCATTAAGCATAACCATTCTCTTATTTGGAGAGATAATTGGTCTTAAATTAAATATGCTTTTCTTAATGATTTTTGGAGGTATAGGATGTTACTGTTTGGCTCGAGAATTGAAAATAGGCAAAATTTCTGCACTATTAGTACCTCTAGTTTTTACATTTTCATCATATTATTCTGCGTATCTTGTAGAGGGTCACTATTGGAATATTGTTTATGGCCTGTTTCCGTTTGCATTCTATTTTTTTGTAAGAGCACAAAAAGAAATAAAATTTCTGATCATATCTGGCCTTTTAATTGCATTTATGCTATTTGAAGGCCATAGCTATGGAATTGCATTTAGCGTATTATTTTTAGGCATCTTTTCAGTGCTTTTAACTATAAAATCTAAGGACAAAAAACCTTTACTTTCCTTTATTTTTCTAGCAATCATCATCTTATTTTTTGTAGCTGTTAAAATCTTTCCCGTTATGTCATATGTTATAGAAAACCCTAGAAATGTAGCATCTGAAAATCAGGCTGCGTATACCTTAAATTTATTCTGGCAAGGTCTGACAAACTCAGAACAAGGCGCTTATGATCATCAATTTCCAAACCAAGTTGCTGGTTGGTTTGAATACTCTATGTATATAGGATTAATTGTTGTAATTATCTTTTTAATAGGTTGTCTTTTATTGTTCAAAAGAGATTGGCCTCTAATAATTGCCTGTCTGATCTTCATATTTTTAACATTCGGACAAAATTTAATAATCAACTTTTGGGGATTGCTACAACACCTACCTGTTTTCAGTTCAATGCACCATCCAACACGATTCAAAATTTTTGTTTTATTATGTATTGCATTAATATCTGCAAAATTATTAAGTAAATTTGAGAAACTAGAAAGTATAAAGATAAGTAAAAAAATAAATATAAAAAATGCTTCAACAGCGATAGTGATACTAATACTTGCTCTTGTCGCAATAAGCCTGTTCCGAGTAAGTTATGGATTATCCAAAGAAGGATTCATAATTCCCCCAATAGATGTTAAAAACGAGCAATTCCATTACGAAGAAGCTGCTGAAGTGTCAAATCCTTATACAAAAGATAAAGTTATTCCACAAATGTATGAAAGCACATATGGTTCAAAGAGTTATATCAACTTTTTAAGAGGAGTCGGTACAAAAAATTGCTATGATTCGGTTTATGTTAAAAGAGGCGGCGAAGCCAAAATCATATGGAATTCCACAATAATGAATTATCAAGAAAATCCTAAATATAGAGGGGAAGTTTTCTTTGAAAGCGATATAAATGAAAACAGACTATTGGACAAAGCATTAAACAACGCACACATAGAAAGCATGGATTTCCAAGGTTTTGTTTTAGTTGTAGATAAAGTTTCAGATTCAGATATGCTTATTCTTTCACAAAATTATGAAAAAGGATGGAATGCTAAAGGAAGCATGGACAATACAGTTTATGAACGAAATGGTTTGATAGGTGTAAAAGTGAATGAAAATACAACGAAAATAGTACTAACATATGCACCTAAGAGTTATATCATAGGGCTGTGGATCACTATTTTTAGCACAATATTCTTCTTATTCTTGTTTTTCAGATGGGATAATATCAGCTTCACAAAAAAGATTGACCAGTTTTTCTCAAATAATTAATAATAATCAAAATGTTAGAATTATTTATTTTTTCTTGCAACCACCAATATCTCGCTAGTAAGCGGGTTTGTAAAATAGCTCTTTTTGATAAACTCTGGCAGGAGCTTGTAAATAAAAAGAAATATTTTTTCCATCCCGAACAGAGAATATCTCTGAAAATAAAGACTGTAATATGTAAGGTTAAATCTTTTTATATTATTCTTGCAGACTAACATTTTAAAGTCATATTTACCAAGAAGAAATTTCAAAGATTTTTTATTCCAATAAGTTATATGTTCATATTTATACTGAAACCAGTTTTTGCCCATAACTTTTTTAATTAATGAATTGGTATTCGGAGTCATTACAAGTAAATAACCACCAGGCTTTAGAGCTTTATTTATGTCTGACAGAAAAGATAATGGATCTGAGATATGCTCTATAACAGCTGTTATTGTTATGACATCAAATTTTTGCTTATATCCTGCTTTAGACAAAGAACCAATAAATATCTTCCCTGGAAACTTTTTTTCTGCATGCTTGGCAGCATACTTTGAGATATCAAGACCATAACAATCAAAGCCTTTCTTTGCTGCAACATCGAGAAGATATCCTTTCCCTGTTCCAATATCAAGCAAATTCTTATTTTTAGGATCGAAAAATTTAGTGAGCAAACCAAGCTGGTATGAAAATGCTTCTTTTTTGGCTTTAGCGACAAGTTGTTCTGTTGCTTCTTCAGACTTACTCCACGCAGCATAATTCTCACCATAGATCTTACTTCTGTCTTTTTTATAGTCCTCTAAATAAACTAAGCCGCATTTTTTACATTTTAATGCGCGACATTTTTTCTTATCTGCTTCCTGAGTATAAATATCAAAAAAATGCACATTATTTTCAAAACAAAGAGGACATTTCATATTCAAACGAAATTAGGGGTGTGGGACAGTAAAACTTAATTACCTAGCCAGAATAAATTGTGCCATAAGTAAATTAATGAGTTAGCAGTATCAATTCTGTCCGGCTTTTTTTGAAAAATTTTCCAACCTGTTCTTTTTTTGTCTTCAGAGAAACCAC
>JAUYGA010000039.1 GCA_030690755.1 Nanobdellota archaeon | reverse complement strand
TAAAAAACAATTATAGTTATGCGATTTATTTTGGCGGATGCGATTGTTGTTTTCCCTCTGCATTTGAAGGAAAAGGTACAGATTACTGCGGAGAATTAGCTGAACTTTTTGGCAGAGATAAGACTGTACTTGCGATAAGCGGCAATGGCGGTCCTGCTGAATATTGCGCTCTTACAGTCGGTAATGTACCAAGAGACAGCAGGCCGAATTTTGTCTATCATATCAAAAGAGACTGATTAATTGCAGCCTGAATTCCTTATTTGGAAAGTTAATTAGAAACAAAAAAGCATTTGAATAATGCGGAGGCAAAAATGGGAATAGAACATTTTCATAGAGAAGATATAGATTATTTTAAGCAAAAACTTGACTACATATGCAACAAAAATGAGATGTATCACGTATCGGAAAATCCTTTAAAACAGATGGGCCTCGTGGGAGTAATTGCAGGCGACTTTGATTATTGCGAAAAAACAGAAATAAAAATTTTCAACAAACTTCCACACAAAATAGTCAGGCATCATGTAGGGCCTGTTTATTCTGGCAAAGACCCGCTGCATTATCACGTAATTTCAGAAAAACCTGAAGACTTGTTTTTTGAAGCGATTGTAGATGAGAAGGATTATGGAAACTTGCCAAAAAAGGCTAAATTCGGATTGGCAATGATAAGAAGTTCATGGGAATACCCTTCAGAATATTTGCTTGGTGGCAATATCAGAATATTTGGCTATTTTGAAACAATACAAACAAGCGAGGGAGTGGCAAAAAAACCTCTAAAGAAAAAGTATGGAGTCTACGGCAGAACAGGCAACTGGAAAAAGGATGTCACTGAAATAAAAATGTTCTGAACATTTTTTTATTTTTTTATTTTTTTTAATCTTTGAAGAAAAGCAGGTTTTTGACAAACTAGCGAAAGCTGTGAAAAAATGAAAGGATGAAATGGTTGAGTGAGGTAAAGAAAATGAAAAAACAAGACAAGTTAGTATCTCAAAAAGCGTTGAATAATTTACATTCGGAGATTAAAAGCGCAGTGCAAGAAATCACAGAACCGGATTTTAATGCGGCATTTGCAGGTGAGAAGCCAAATCCAATAACTGCTGTGATGGGGAATATTCCTGGAGTGAGGCTGCGATATCATAATGCGTTTTGGATTACTACTATGACAAAAGATTACGGCAGTTTGAATGAACCGCTTTTAGAATATCTGAATGAATTGAGAAATTGTTCAATATTTTTTTCAAAAGCGTATAATCAGTACAAACCAGGCAGTATTTTTGATTTTGGAATACAAACTGATGAATTGCCCGAAGTTAGAGAAAAGAATATTGCAAATGGCAGATCAGGGTTAAGGGATGTTGCAGAGAGACCTCTACAAGGGATAGAGGATATTTTAAGAAATACATATGACGTAACAACTATACAAAAGCAGTATCTCTGGGAAGAAATCACTAACACTATAATATTAAAAAAAGAGTGATTTGTTTTTTTTCATTCAATTGTTTTTTCATTCAATTTTATATTTGTTTTAATTTGAATCCCACATCATCTGCCAGAACTTGTCATATGATTCTGCAGCAGCTTTGTTTTGTATCAGGATTCCAATAGGCTGCTCTGTCCAGATGATTATCCCTACTTTGTCGTCTCTGATTATTGTTTCTGTCAATGGTTCGAAGCCTGTTTTTGTGAATTTGTATTCTGCTTTTGGGTATGTATTTGAGCCGCACCATTCCCTTAATGACTCGTTAAAAAGAAGTTTTGCAGCGATATTTTTTGCTGCTCTTTTTTTGTGATAGCTTTTCCAGAAAGCTTCACCTAGCATTAGGCTGTTTTTTGAAGAACCGAATGTGTGGTGTTTATTCCCGTTTGATTCCAGAAGTTCAAGTAATAGTTCTTTAATCCCTTTAATCCCTCTGAATGTTGTTGTCTCTGATTTCTCTTTAGCTAAAGTCTGCTTCATCAGAAGTTCAGGAAGCAATTTTTCATACTGCGCTTTTTTCTCATCAATATAGTCAGAAATGTGTTTTGGATTAGCTGCCTGGTAATGGTTTCTTTTGCCTTCCTTGACAAATGAGATGAATCCTTTGTTGATTAATTTGTTTAGGGTCATATGAACAACAGAACTCTGAAGCTTTGATTTTTCTATTATCGGACCTGCTGTTGAAACACCTAATTCCAGCAATGCCAAGTATACTTTTATCTCTGCGTTTGTGAATCCCAAATCTTCTAAAATGCCTGTATCCATAAAATATCAAGGTTCTGGGGAGTATAATAATCTTTCTTTTTATCCTCCTTTTTTGGAGAGTGAATGTTTATATGCTCGTTCTGTCATAGTACTACTTATCAGTAAATAATAATTAAAAAATAAAAAGAAAATGGTGAGAAAAATGAAAACTAACAAACAGAATCTGGGGCGCATAATTGTTCCTAGCGGAGTAAAACCAGTTCACAGCTTTGATCTTTGGGGTGTGCTTGTAATTCAGGATGTTTTAGGCCCAAGAGTAATCAGCGCATACCAAACTCTGATGCAAGGCCATGAAAGTTCTGAAAAGATACAAGAGAATATGCGTGGTTATAATGGTGTGCTTAAAGGAGAAAAAACAGCTTTAGCGAGAAAAAAGGAATTTGTTGATTCGGTAGAAGACCCTTTGTGGGATGCTTACATGAAAGGAATAATTGATGTGAATTTTGATGGCGCAATATATGATGACGCAATCAGTGTTATGAAAGAAATCACAGAAGCAGGAGAAGGACTTTGCATCTTAACAACAGGAAATTCTCCTTGGGTAAAAAAAGCAATTGCAACAATTGACTCTCTTGTCGGAAAGAATCTGATAAAAGTATATTCTGGAAACAAAGCGCTGCCAGAAGCTTATGAACTTGCTGCTCAGGACTTGCTTGCCCAAAAAAGCAGAATGGTATCTCATACTGAAGATCAGCTGAAAGGATTAGCAGGAATTCTGCAAAGCGAGCTGAAGAAAACTGTAAAACTTGTTTATGTGGAGCGCGCAAATCTCGCAACTCCTGATGAGATTGCTGCAGCGGGAATTGATCTATATGTGTCTGATCTAAGATGTGTTGATTACACAAAATAATACGATGAGACAATCAAAATTATAAAATAAAACAGAAGGTGAAAAAGATGAAAATGAAAAAAATGAAAAAAACAAAAACTCGATGGATAAACAGATGGGCAGGATCTTATACATTTGTTTCATGCAGCTATTGGGGCGGTCAATACTATAAAATCCTGAAGAGGATACTTGGAAAAGGTTTTGACACAACTCTTTTTATCCATAAAAAGGGAACTGTGACTTTTCTAGTAAAGAAAGATGAACTTGACAAACTAGGAATGCATCTTGCGAAAAAAGTTCAAGATGATAAAACAAGTTCAATCGCTCTTTTGAATAAACTAAAAGAAAACACAGACTTGATTATGAGCATGATGGCTCAGCTCGATGGCAAAATTTTAACTTTAGCAGAATACAAAGCTTTTATGAAAGTGTTTGAAAGGCATCTGGCATACCATGTATTCATGAAAAAGACAGTTGATTATCTGCCTCAAGAGCTGCTTGATGAGATGCTGCCTCAATTTAAAGATGCGCGGCTGTATTCCGAAGCAGTATACAGCAAGACTGAACATTTTTTCAGAGAGCTTGCTAAAGCAATTGCAAAAAAAGAAAAACTCGATGCAGAATTACTGACCTGCTTGACTCAAAAAGAGCTAGAAGCATATATTTCAAAAACTACAAAGAAGAAACTTCCTGATGAAAGTGTGTTGAAAGAAAGATAT
>JAUYGA010000029.1 GCA_030690755.1 Nanobdellota archaeon | reverse complement strand
TTATGCATGAAAATGAAGAAAAACTAACGCCAGCAATTCTAGAAAAACAAGCAACTAAAGCATGGACGTGGGGAAATTTTCTTCACGCAAAATTAAAGTACTCAGATTAAGACAGTGCCTAAATTCATTTGAGTCTGACATAACTACTTAGTAATGGTATTAAGTTTATAAAATTTATGGCTATTTTTAGCTGGTTTTGGCGGTTTAGAGGCATATATGCAATGTTCTAGAATTATGGATTTAAGCCCAAATAGGCCTCTAAAATGCAAGGGTTTTATAATAAAGCACGCTTTTTAGGTATAATGATTGATTATAATATCATAAAACACTGCAGAGGATGTCGGGCGAGGTTCGTTGTAAGCAAAGGCGAATCTAAGAAGAACTACTGTGATGCATGTCAAAAAAGATATATGAGCGAACAAAAAAACAGCAAAGAGTGAGGTAAAAATGAAAGGAAAAGTAAAATTTTTTAACGCGACCAAAGGATTTGGATTTATCGCAGCAGAAGACGGAAAAGAATATTTTGTGCACCAGACAGGTTTAAATGAAGGTGTCACAATAGCTGAAAATGATAATGTCACTTTCGAAGTAGAGCAAGGAGACAAAGGCCCAAAAGCAGGACACGTCTCAAAAGACACTGAATAAATAGTGCATTAAAGCTTATAGAACGTTTTGAATTTTTTTTGTTGTTCTTTTTTTCTTATTTTTTTGATTCTTTTTTGTTGATTATTTTTTTTAAATCAGTTTATTTGTTTGGCTCTTCACGGATTTTGAGGATGCTTTAATCCGCAACTTTGGAGTATTTTCAACTTGAAATACTCCAAATCTCTGAATCCATACGCTCTTCTTTTTATGATGTTTATCTTGTTGTTGAACCCTTCGCTTTGCGCATTTGTCAAACGATAAATGAAATAGTTTGCAATGCCATAAAAATACTTGTCGATTCTTTTAGCTACTTCATTGAACTGCTCTATCCCTGCATCATGAACATTTTTGAACCATTTTTTGAACCTCTTTAACCCAACAGATTCCCTCTGCTCATCAAAAATATCGAGCGCTTGCTCTTTCAGCAAGTAGGCAACAAAGAGATTTTTATTTTGGTCGAACAATTGCCGTAATTCTTCTTGTTTCTCAGAAACAAGATTTTTCTGCCTTGAAAGAATGAGAAATCTTTTGTGTTTCATGTTAATTCTTTCTTCCTTGTCTGCTTTGGCAAATTCTTGCTTCCTGACTTTATCAACAGCTTCCGTTATTGCTTTAGCAATATGAAACTTATCAAATACAATCGCAGCATTTGTGTTTGCTTTAATGCTAGCAATATATGGGTCCCACATATCGCAAACAGCGACGTCAATGTTCCAGCTTTTTCTTATACCTAATTTCTTGAAAAATTCATCCAATGTTTCTTTTCGCCGATTCTTGCCAACCCAAATGACTTTTCCAAGGTCTACATCCCTCACTACAGTGAGGTATTTGTGACCTTTCTCATGAGCAATTTCATCTATTCCAATTCTTTTTGGATTTACTTGTTCCAAATCAATAACATATTTAGCAGCGTTTTTCTTATCAATACGTTTAGTTGCTTCCCAACCAATACGCATTTCTTTAGCAACATCTTTTATGCACATTTTCATACATAAAATAACTGTTTTTTCTTCAAATCGTTTTGTAAAACGAGAATAGTCTTCGCAAAAGTCAAGTTCTTCATAACCATTATACCCGCAATTGCAATCAAGCTGATAAGATGTAAACGATATGTAAACTTTAGAATCAACTACATCAAGGTCTCTAATCTTACGCTTTGTTCTGCTGTGAATATATCTGCATCTTTTGTTACAGCAAGGGCAGATTCCTGTTTTGCTTGTCCTTTTCAGGACAACCAAAATGTTGTTGTTTTCAACAAAACTATCGCAAAATTTATATCCTTTGAATTGATACAAATCTTTAAAGCGAAATTTGGTGTTAGAGGCTCCCATTTTGCAATATTCTGCAATTTGGGGCTTTTAACTTTTCCTTAAATTCCACGAAGAACCATTTGTTTATAACCCGCCAATATCTTTCATTGTGTTTTCTACGCGTTCCTGGCAGCTTTCAAGAAGTCTTGCGAGCCTTTCGTCATCTGTCGCCTTCTTCAGTTGATTTAATCTATCAGACATCTGTCTTAGGAATCGTATGACATCACCTTCAAGAAGATTCGAATTTTTTATTATGTCAAATATGCTTTTTCCGGAATAGCATGGATCTACAAAAGCGCTTATCTTTTTCATGAAATTGAACTTCTTCTCTTTCTTCAGAAATTCGTTTTCCTTGACTTTTTTCATAAGCCCCTCTGAAAATTCCGAGTAATACACCTGATAGATTTCTGTCCTTTCCCTTTGTTCAAAGCAGATGCATCCGAGCAAAAGCAGTATCTGATATTCATTAAGGTCTTTATAGAACTCTGTTGCGAATATTTCTCCGAACAATATTTCGTCAGCATAGATTTTTGAGGAAAACTCGCCTTTTTCTGTAAGCCTGCCGTCCTTGATATAACCCAGCTTGTTTAATTTCTTTTTTATATTGTTGAATGCGTTAAAGACGACATTCTTTTCCATCTTGTCAAAGTTCATTCCATGTTTTTGGAATGTGCCGAAGTTCTTGCAAAGTATCTGGTAAATCTCATCATCCTTGTGCCTTTTTATCAGATTGAGAACAGTGTTTGTCGAGAGCTTGAACTGAGAAAGTATCGGATCAATATCTGCGCCTGTTGCCTTCTTAAGCTTATTGTAATCAAAATCTCTCCTGTCAACCATTGCATATACAAAACCTTCCTTGTCAATCCCTCTCCTGCCTGCTCTTCCAGCAATCTGGAAATATTCTTTTGAATTGAGGATGGTGTGATTAACGCCATTGAATTTCCTAAGGGAGGCAAAACAAACAGTCTTTGCAGGCATGTTAATGCCGACGGCAAAAGTCTCTGTAGCATAAAGGACTTTTATCAGGCCTTTTGAGAACAGTTCTTCAACAAGCTCTTTCATTACTGGAAGAAGACCTGCGTGATGAAAGCCAATTCCGAAAGGAAGAACTTTTCTCAGAACTTTTGTTGACTGCAAATCATTTATTTCAGGAGAGACTGTTGACAGCTTTTCTCTAATTATTGCCGAAACTTGCGTGTTTAATGGAAACAGTTTTTCCTTGGCAAGTTCTCCTGCAAACCTCTGGCAGTTTGCTCTTGAGAATGTGAAAAAAAAGCAAGGCAGTTTGTCTCTTATCTTCTTGACTAATTCAATATGGTTCGGGAGAGCAAATCTTGCGTGTTTCTGCCTGGTTCTCATTGTCCTGTCATAATCCGGGATGTCTGCAATATCCCTGATGTCTTCAAGAGAACAGATGCCAAGCTGAGCATCATAGAAATACTTGTGCAAAGGAACATTTCTTTCATCATGCCTAATGACATCAACATCATGTTTATTGATTGATTTTATCCATAAGGCGAATTCATCTGCATTTGGAATTGTTGCAGATAGGCATAAAAATCTCACATGCGGCTTTGAAAAGATTATTGATTCTTCCCAAATATAACCGCGTTCTATGTCATTAAGGAAATGAATCTCATCAAAAATGACATATGTAACAGTATCTAATAGAGGATCCCTTCCGATTGCCATATTCCTATAGACTTCTGTAGTCATCACTAGAATCGGCGCATTAGAATTCTTAACAACATCGCCTGTCAAGATACCGACCATTAATTCTCCGTAATCA
Source organism: Nanobdellota archaeon (assembly GCA_030690755.1). Classification (GTDB taxonomy): domain Archaea; phylum Nanobdellota; class Nanobdellia; order Woesearchaeales; family JAUYGA01; genus JAUYGA01. The sequence continues at coordinate 1,910 of JAUYGA010000029.1, read as the reverse complement.
GCGCAGAAATCCTTGTATTTTTGGTTTGACAATGCTTTTATCGGCGCAGTGTAAATTACCCTGATTCCTTTATGCAGGTCATTATCAATGATATAATCAGCAATCAAAGTTTTGCCAGAACCAGTAGGAGCAGAAACCACAACAGAATGATTATTTCTAATAGACTCAATAGCATCCTCCTGAAACTTGTCCAATGTAAGGCCTTTGTATTCCATACCTCTTATGAAAAAGGGTTTTATTTAAGATTGTTTCTAGCCGACTTTTGCAAAAGTTGCGTCAAAAGAGGTTTGATGTTAGAAATTGGGTTAGAAATCAAAAAATTTATAAAGGTTATAGCAATTATAATAACTATATTAATTATGGGAGGCCAAAATGAGCACAACAATCGCAATATCTGAAAACACAAGAGATCAGATAAAAGAGTTTGGAAATAAAGGCGAAACGTATGACCAGATATTGATAAGGCTGGTCAACAGCGCAAGAGAAAGGCAGCTGCATGATTTACTTATGGATACGACAAACTGCGTGACAGTAGAGGAAGCCAGAAAAAGGTTGAAGAGATAAAATGGTTGAAGTAGTGTTTACAGATTTTTTTGTCAAAGAGCTGAGGAAAAAATTCAGTGAAAAAGAAGGCAATGATATACTTGATTTACTGGAAAAGCTAAAAGAGAATCCGAAAAAAGGAAAAGACCTCTGTTTTGTCGGAAAAACCCTTCTGAAAGAGATCAAATACAAGAATTTCAGGTTCTATTTCATAACAGATGGCTATAAAGTCAAGTTTCTGCAGGCTTCAGAACTCAAGGATTTGCTGATAAAATTCGTGAGAATGTCTGAAAAGAAAGACCAGCAGAAAACAATAGATGAGATAAAATATGTCCTTAGAAGTTTAGGTGATGAAGGGTTTTGAAGTAATTTCAAGAGAGTATTTTGAAACTAATTCGGCCGGATTGGAATTATCACGGATTTTTATTAAGATTAATGGATTATTTCTGTTTTGTTTCGTAATCTTTGCGAGTTTTGTGTTTTTCTTTCGAAATTTCTTTGGTAAGGCAGATTAAGAATAAAGTCCATAAATCTTGAATGAGATACTATATCGATACATCTATCTGGATAGACCTTTATGAGGACAGAAAAGGCTTTAATGGCGAACCGCTTGGCGATTATGCATTGAAGCTGCTCAGTTTCATAAATTCTGGAACTGGAAAACTGGTTATTACAGATTTCCTCATAAGGGAACTGAGCCATAACTATTCGCTTGAAGAAATAAACGGGATGTTTAATCCTTTTTGTTATGACAAGATTTTTGTTTCAGAAAATCAGAGAAAGGAGGCAGAAAGGATAGCAAAAGAAAGAGATGTGCCAAAAGGTGATGCGCTGCATGCAATCATAGCAAGAGACAACAATCTACTTTTGGTTTCGAGAGACAATCATTTCAAGCAGTTGAGAGATATTTGGCCTCATCATAAGCCTGAAGAAATCATTTAAACTTTTTTGCTATTTCTTCAAATGCCCTTTCTCTTGCAATTTCATACTCTTCAGGGGTTATTTTCCTTTTAGAAGCCCCTTTGAGATGCTGAAGCTCGAGCATCGCCTGCTTCATCCTTGCCTTGTCAACATTTTCCCTCAATGAACTTCTTATGAACTCTGTCCGGTTTTGATAGTTCTCTTTTTTAACTATCGAATCTATTTCTTTTAAGAATTTTGTCTCAAGCTTTATGTTTATCATTTCGGTTACCATATATACGATGTATATGCTCTGTGTATATAAGCTTTTTGGTCTGATTTTCGCGGTGTATAGTACCGAATTAAGTTTACACTTTTTTCAGGCCATGCAAATACATTCTAGTATACCATAATATGATAATAAGCATGCTTGCAAGCGATTTTGCTGAAATGTAAACTTAAATCGT
>JAUYGA010000027.1 GCA_030690755.1 Nanobdellota archaeon | reverse complement strand
AAGGTACAGCATGAGAAAGAAAAGATAAAATCTTACTATGTGAAACTATTAAAAGTTATTCTTATTGTTGTAACCCCTTTGCTTGCGATATTGTTTGCATGTGCAGGAGAATTTGTTAGAGTTGTTTACGGTATTCAATGGTTAAAAGTTATTGTGCCCGTACAAATAATGTGCGCTTATGGACTTATAAAAACCATTAGTTCAATTACTGAACCTATATTCTTAAGTAAGGGGCGGGCTGATATTTATTTACGTGTTAATCTAATACGATTAGCAATTTTTATTCCGTGTATTTTAATTGGAGTAAAATATGGCATAATAGGTGTTTCTATTGCAATGCTCGTTTACTCATTTGTTACATCTATCCCACTATTTCAATATGCAAACAAAACAGTTGGATTAGGAAATCTTTTTTTTTACGGTGTTGTTGTTAAGTATCTGATTCTATTTGTCTCTACGGTTTTTATTGTTTATTCCATCTTTCGGTTAATAGATATTAATGGAATTTTGAGTTTGCCAATTCAGCGGTTATCGATAGGTATCGGCGTTGGTATTTTGGGGTATTTTGGTCTAGGTATCATAATAATTCGTGATGATTTAGTATTTGCAATAAGGTTTGTCAGGAGAACAGTACAAAGATGATTAAGAGTAAGTTTAAAGGATTTAATTTCCTATATGTGTTTTTTCCCGATGATTTTGAAAGATGGTCAAGAAGGTTTAAATTTAATTCTTTACTTAGAAATAACCCCGATTGTCGAATTATTGGCATTAGATATCCGATAAGCCTTGGAACATTGATATCTAATCCAGTTCATTTTTTTAGTCTTTTATTTAGACTCCGAGAACGAATTACTACTAATCTCTGGGCAATTACGTTTCTTAGTATTGTGCCAGTTTCTTTTGTTGACCGCAATAAGATACTTAGTTTTCTCAATCGGGGTATCTGTTTATTTCAGATGACGATACATTTAAAGAGTATTGAGAAAACTGATAAAAAGCAAAATGTTCTTTGGATTTCCGCTATTACGAAATTTCCTTTTTGTTTCCAGTTGAAGAATTCTTTTTTTGTTTACGATTGTCTTGATGAGTTGACAATGAATCAGGAAGGCACATGCTCAGAGTTAAAGATTATTGAAGATGAAATGTTGAAAAAGTCTGATGTGGTGTTTACTGCTTCACGGTATTTATACGAAAAAAAACGGATACGAACAAGAAGATGTTTTTATTTCCCCCATGGCGTTGATCCGGTATTTTTTTGTGATAATAAAAAGTTACACTTAGACATGCAGGCAGTTTTTAGTATAATTAAAAGACCAATAGTCGGATATGTTGGTAATATTCGATCTTGGCTTGACTTTGATTTGCTTGTTCTGTTTGCTCAAAGATTTAGTATGGTTTCGTTTGTTTTTGTCGGGTCGATTATGCCTGATGTTAAACAGGATATAAAGCGGTTGAAAGAGTTTCCGAATGTTTTTTTTATAGGTAGGCAGGAATATGAACAAATACCGTCTGTAGTTAGAATGTTTGATGTAACGTTGATTCCTTTTAAAATAAATACATTTAATTTCGCTACTAATCCTTATAAGTTTATGGAATATTTGGCATTAGGTAAGCCTGTATTAAGTCCGAATATAGTTGAGCTGAGGCAGTTTTCCGATGTTTTAGTTTTGTACGAATCACAATCAGAAGCAATTGAGAAATTAGAACGATTATTTCAAACTTCTGAAAAAGTCGAGTTGGTTAATAAGAGAATTGAAATTGCTAGAAGGCATATTGTTGATACATTCTCAAGACAACAGTATGAGATTCTAAACAAGTTATGCAGCGTTACCTCGGAGGATTGAGTAAATGTATTCCTTGATTCCTAATTCTAAAGATTTTGTTTTTAGATTTCAGATTGTAAAGGTGTGTACTGTAATGTTAATTTCTACTCTTATTGGTTACGTTTTATGTATTGGTGGATTTTTTGGAATTGCCATTTTAGGATTAATTAGTGGTTTAGTCTTGCTTTTTGTCTGTCTTCGTCTGTCTTATCTTATGCTTATACAGATTATGATTACGGCGTTCTTTTTTTTGCCGTTTCATTATTGGCCTTTTTTAAATATCTTCCGCGTCATTAATCCCCTGACGTTTTTAGGAAGCGTACTTATGATGAAGAGCTTTTTGGACAAAGTTACAATGAATAAAGGGCCATGGTCTCGTAGATTTGAGAATATCGATAGGATTTATTTTTTATTTCTCTGTTCGGCAGTTATATCAACTTTATTTGCCAAGAGTAAGCTTGGTGCGATCAATTGGATTTATTATTCAATTGTAATCGGGTATGTTTCTTTTAAAGTATTAGCGTATATTGAGAGAATTGAATTAATGAAGATTATTAAGACACTAGTTGTCGTTGGGGCGATATGTGCGTTAGAGGGGATATTTGAATATTCTTTTAAACATAGTATTCTGTATCCTGTCTTTCCAGGAAGGTTGACTTCACTATTGGGACATCCTCTTGTTAATGGCATGATATTTTCGATCCTTTTTCCGTATTGCCTATTTTTATACTCACAAACTAAAGAAAAAAAGTTTATCGGGTGCGCACTAATTTTTTTTATAGCAATTGTATTAACTCAATCGAGAGGAAGTTGGTTTGCTTTAACGAGCGGGTTATTCTTTGTTTTACTAATCGCACCAGTTAGAGTAAAAATCAGGTTGATTATTGCTATAATCATGGTTTCTACAATAATTTCCACAGTACCATTATTACGTAATACTGTTTTTTCTCGCGTCAGAGAATATGAAGGGCAGCGGTATGGATCGTGGAATATACGTTTGAAATCAATTCCTGTGGCAGTAGATATATTCAAAGATAAGCCCTTTTTTGGCGGCGGGCCTTTTAACTCAGGTAGATATAAGGATGAATATGCTACGAACATTACTTTGCGTAAGACTTCATTTGAGAACTCTTATTTAGGATTTTTAGTGGATTTTGGTATTGTTGGTTGTTTTCTTTTATTTAGCATATTTTTTATTGTAATGGCAAGAGTGGTGTTGGCAACGCGAAGTCATTTGTCGCATGGTAGGGCAATGTATTTTGTTTTATGGAGTTTGATAGTCATGAGTATAAACTTGGCAACATTTAATTTCGATTCATATCGTTCATTTAGTTTTGTTGTTTGGTTATTTATGGGGCTTGCATTTGTATTAGCCACTTTTAGAGAAATGCCCATTAAAAGCGAGATTTTATGAAAAAAATAAAAATTTTACACTTATTGTGGTCAGGTCGCGCTGGCGGAGCGGAGCGGTTTGTACATGATATTGTTAAATATTCGGATAAAACTAAGTATGAGCATTATGTATGCTTTATGTTGGAAGGCGGTATTGTTGCGAATAATATACAAGAGTTTTGCCAAACACGAATACTTGGTGTGAAGGGAGCCCGGGACATACGGGGATTTGTTAAAGTTATGAGGTTTATCTGGGAAAATGATCCAGATGTTCTATTAGTGCACGGTACCCCAATAATATTGGCTTTTTTACTTACATTTGTGCATAAAGCGCCCAAAGTTTTTTTTGAGCACGGCGGTGGGTTGTTCAACGCGAGAAAAAATAGGGAGATAATGATACATAAGCTTTTCTCATGGCAGTATGATAAGTTACTGGTAAATTCAGAGTTCATGAAAAACATACTAATTAATGATCTAGGGCTTAAGATCAAAAAAGTTCAGACTTTTTATCTTGGAGTGGATACAAAAGAACATAAAAGGCAGGAAAAAGAAGATATAGCCGCTTTTAAGGTTGAGTTAGGGATAGGTGAAGGGATCAAAGTTATTGGAATGGTGGGTAGGTTCGTAGAGCAAAAAGGGTGGGATGATTTCGTAAAGATCGCGAGCGCTGTTTCTGAAAAACGGGATGATGTGATTTTTTTAGCGATCGGTTCCGGCAGTTATCTGGAACAGATCAAAAAAGAATCCAGATGTCTTGGTGGCAAAATAATTTTCCTTGGAGAACGCCGAGATATTCCGAGAATACTTTCTTTTATGGATCTGTCTCTCTTTACTTCTCGATGGGAACCGTTCGGCATAA
>JAUYGA010000021.1 GCA_030690755.1 Nanobdellota archaeon | reverse complement strand
CAACTTAGGGCCTCGCCCTAAAGGTACCCGACGTGCGGGGCAAGCCCGCACTACGCTCGCAATTACGAAAATCATGAAGGCGAGCGGAGTGCAGCTTCATGCTGCACCTCTTTTGATCCTAACTTTTTGTAAAAGTTAGGGGGCATCCCCTCATAACGCTCGTCGATGTTTTTTGTTAAGGAATTTTGACCTTAGGATGCTATGCACATACAGTTTGACAAAAGGTCTTTAAACAATATAATACCAGAACTAAAAAACACTCTTATAATTTACTCAACTCTCGTGATAAGCTCTCCATTCCTTGTATGATAGACAACTTCTTCATCCCTATAAGTGACATTCAGGTCAGTCTTAAGCTTTGTTCCAGAACTTCCAAAAGAACAGCTTGTAAAAGTCAATGTTGCCTTATCGCCGTTCTTGAGAGTTGTTGCAGTAGTATAAGAACAGGAAGTGACAGCAACATTTGTGATAAGGATATCCTGACCTAAAGAGTTCTGCAAGACAACAGTCAATGTATCAGTTGTCGCTTTATGGCTCAAACATCCGATTCCCGGGCCGACCAAGCAAGAATCAGGAAGAAACCTGTCTGATTTCATGACGCCAAAATAAGCCAATGCAGAAATTGCAATAATGACAACAAGAATTGCCCAGCCATAAGTCATCATGAATTCTAAGGCTGCCTGGCCTCTTTTATTTACGTCTTTCTTGCGTTCTCCTCTTTTTGCCATAATGAACCAATGAGCATAGTTAATATTTAAATTTGTCGGTTTTGTTATTTATCAAGTTATGATGGCAGAAAGCTGACAGAAAATTTAATGTCACTAAAACTGATCAAGAATCAAACATGCTGTTTGAGCTGAAAAGACAGCTCAGAAAATTTACTAATCACAAAAGTCCTGTTTTGGTCTTGGAAACTATTTTGTTTTCCTTAATTGGTCTAATTTTTTCTTTGTTTTCTGATTCTCTTTTTTTACTATCCCTGTATTTAAATCTCATTCCCAGTTAAGTCTGATTGTATAAAACTCATCAAGCGTTTTTTCCAATTCCTTGTTTCTCTTTTTGAGAGCGGCTTCAAAGGAATTTTGACCTTATGATGCTATGCATATACGGTCTGTAAGCTCAGCATATGAAAAAGATTTATAAAATCCTGCAACATAAATCAGATTATGCAACTGAAATACACAAAATCAAAGATAGAATTTGAGAAGAATCTGAACTCTTTGGACGCTTTTGTCATCGATTTTACAAAGATACTTAACAGGTTGGGTATCAAGTATGTGATAGTTTCTGGATATGTTGCTATATTGTTTGGGAGAAACAGAAGTTCTGAAGATGTGGATATGATTGTCGAAAAGATTGCGTTTGAGAAGTTTAAAGCGCTTTGGACAGAATTGGACAAGAAATTTGAGTGCATAATAACAAGCGATGTCAAGGAGGCTTATGAAGAATATCTGGCGCAAAAGCACGCGATAAGATTCTCGAGAAAAGGCGAGTACATACCAAATATGGAGATTAAATTTCCGAAAGTAGAACTTGATTTCTGGGCAATGGGCAATAAAAAAGAGGTCTTGATGAACGAAAATAAATTGTATGTTTCTCCGATAGAGCTTCAGATTCCATTTAAGCTGCACTTAGGCACTGAAAAAGACATAGAAGATGCCAGGTATTTATATGCCATATTCAAGGAAAAGATGGATACTGAACTTCTGAATCAGTTTAACAGGAAGCTTAATATAATTGAGTTGTTTAACAAATACCTAAAATGAAAACTAAAATCCCTAAAATAGATTTGAAAGAATTGAACAGATTGAAGGAAGAAAATTTCAAAGAAAGATTGGAATTCATTGATAAATATGCTGCCTGGGTAAAAAAGCAGCCCAACAAGAAATGGAGTTCTCAGCAGGCCAAGCTAATTGATTGAGTTCTACGGATGGCCTTTATTAATGGAGTTTATGAAGGATTATGTTTAGGAAAGCTGTTTTCTCATGCTGAATATTTATGAGAAGAAAAAGTGTTCATTGGTGATGAATGATATTGTTCATTAGTAATGAATGGTATTGTATATTAATAATGACAGGTTTTATATATTAGTAATGAATACCTTGTATCATGATACTCAAAGAGACGTTAAAAAAAGTCGTACAGGCTCAAAGGGCAGAGTTAGAGAAACGGGATATGGGAGTAATCAGAGATCTTCTGCCTGAAATAGATTTAAACTTACCTCACGCAATCATACTTTCGGGCATAAGACGTTGCGGAAAAAGCACCCTTTTAAGACAGTTGATGAGGAAAGCTGAAAAAAACTATTATTTCAATTTCGAAGATTCTAGAGTATCTGGTTTTGACGCAGCAGATTTTGAAAGGCTTGAACAAGTTTTCAAAGATGAATATGGGGACTGTCAATATTACTTCTTTGATGAGATACAGGTTGTTGGCGGGTGGGAGATCTTTGTGCGAAATTTGTTGGACAGAGGAAAAAAGTGCATAATAACGGGTTCAAATGCATCCCTTCTCAGCAAAGAGTTGGGGACAAAACTGACAGGGAGACACCTGACATATGAACTTTTTCCGTTTTCTTATAATGAAATGCTCAAATTGACTTCAAGGAAAGAGTCTAAATCCTCTTTTGATGACTATTTTAACGATGGAGGATTTCCCGAATTTTTAAAGTATAAAAAAAATGAGCTTTTACAGCAGTTGTTTAAAGACATATTGAACAGGGACATTATAGTGAGGCATAAGATTAGGGAAGCGAAAATTGTTGAAGAAATAGCATTATTCCTTTTGACAAACTCCGGAAAAGAATTTTCTTATAACAATCTTGCAAAATATTTTAAACTTGGCTCTCCAAATTCAATAATTTCGTATGTATCATTTTTTGAAGATAGTTATCTTATTTTCACAATTCCTAAATTTGACTATTCGCTTAAAAAGCAAATTATCAACCCCAAAAAGATTTACGGCATTGACGTGGGGTTTAGCAAAGCTAATTCTGCTTCATTTTCAGAGGATAAAGGCAGGATGCTCGAAAATCTTGTGTTTTTGCACTTAAGGAGGAAATTTAAAAATATTTACTATTTTAAGGAAAATAATGAATGCGATTTTCTGATTAAAGAAAAAGAGAAAATCACTGCGGCGATTCAGGTGTGTTTCGAATTAAATGATGAAAATAAGGATCGGGAAGTTGAGGGGCTTAAGGAAGCAATGCGCAAGTTTAAATTAAAAAAAGGGAAAATAGTAACTTTGGACCAAGAAGATAAAATCGGCAATATAAGCATAGTGCCAATATGGAAATATGTTGGAGATAAGTCCTGAGACTTTTTTGTGTAACTTGTATAGGGGTGTATTTTATTATTTTAAGTATAAAATACTTACATGTTAAGTATTTGTGTGTGTTTCTTTGTGCCTTTGTTGTATTTTAAGTATTTTTTACTTACATGTTAGGTATTAATGTGTGTTTCTTTTGTATTTTAAGTATTTTATACTTACATGTTAGGTATTAATGCAGGGGTTTTATTTAACACTTCAGAATCAGCTATCCTGGCTGGAACCAAAATCGGAAATTCGATTGTTTCTATGTTCCATTCATTAAAGTAACTTCGCATCTCTTCGACAGATTCTATAGGACAAAAAAGCACTGCATCAGAGAACTTTATGGCCTTTAATTCATTAAGCATGCCGCGGCTTTTATTCCTTCCATGCAAGCTGTAATAAAACATCATTCTTTCTGATTTGGTTTTTTGTTTCAAATCATATTTGAAAAGAACAAAATTGGTGTAACCTAAACCTTTGGAGTAGAACATGTTATTGATTAAACTAAAACCTTCCGCTAAAATTGATTCTCTTATTGTGAAAGAAGGGCTGAAAATGTTTTTGTAGGATTTGGAAGTTACTGCCACTTCAAGGCCCATTTTTTGCATCTGTTTCTTGAACGCGTAGTTGAGATCCAAATTTTCTTTTTCCTTGTAGATTATCAGTATGTCTATGTCGTTTGGTTCAGGTTTCCCTTTTACTG